>JAEYTU010000272.1 GCA_023433825.1 Planctomycetota bacterium | reverse complement strand
CGGACTGTCGCGCGATTCGGTAGATCCCTTCCGGTGCCGTGAATCGAACGATGCCGTGGTCGTCGGACCGCGCTTCGACATCCTCGGGCACGACCGGAATGTTCATCGGGAACAGCAGCAGGCCGTGCTCGTCCGGAGTGAAGTCCCGTTCGCCAACGCACACGATCCGTGCGCGCGGCATCGGCCGGCCCGCCGCATCGACGACACGGAGCGCGACGTTCCGCAACGCGGGCATTCGGACGAGCAGCTCACCGTCCCGCACGTCCCACGGGTTCGGCCTGCGGATCGTCGTCATGTAGCGATCCGTTCCCGGCACGGCGAAGTCGAGCGAGGAGATCTCGTGGATCGCCTGCACAGACGTGCGCAGCCGTCCGGCGTCGTCGGTGATGCCTTTGTCGTCGACGACCTGCAATCGGACATCCGGCATCGGCTGCAGCCGTGCGTCGAGCAGACGAACGGTGATCCCAGCTGCGCTCGTCGTCGCGCGGTCGGTCACCCCGCGATGGCGGGCCAAGGGTGCCCACTCCGCGTTCGGCGGATCGACGGCCTCGGCGAGCACTTGGGCGTGTGTGCTCGAAACCGGCGCGTCGTTCCGATTGGACCCCGCACACGACGCGCCGACGAGCACGCCCACCACGCAGAGTCCGAGAAGAGTCGTGGGCCGTGACGAACGCTGCATCACGCGGATCATTGCCAACGGTGACGGTGACCGGGAGTGGCGACGACGACGCTCACCACGGCACGACGACGTCGACGATCTCGTCCCCGACCGAACGCGCATCGACCTCGACGCGGTGACGCGGCGCCGCCGGATCGTCGAGATCGCGGCCGATCACGAGGGTCACGCGTTCGCGCGGGACGCCGACGAGGTCGATGCGGCCGCCGAGCCCGACGAACTGCGCCTTGACCGGCACGCGCGCGACGAACCGCAGCAGCCGCAGCGTGCCGTCCGCCGCAACGACGCCGACGCCCATGCCGCGGGCCGACGCACCGGATTCCGTTCGAATGCGAAGGCGCAGACGGGTTTCGCGAACGAGCTCGATCCGCTGCGGGAACTCGCAGATCGCGCGACCTGCACCGCTGAAGGAGTGGAACGCGAAGCCGTTCGCGACGACGCGGAGCCAGAGTTGGTCCGACGCCGCGACGAAGCATCGAAACGTGCCGTCGGCGATCGTCGTCGCATCGACGGATGCGAAGCGCGACCACGTCGTCCGCCAATTCAGCGGTCCGTCGACCGGACCGACCGTGACCATCGCACTTTCGACCGGTCGGCCGGTGTCCCGATCGAGCACGATGCCGGTGACGAGCGAGCCGTCGTCGAGACCTTCGCCGAGGACGATCGACGCGAATTCGCCGGCGTTCACGACAACGCGACCGCGCAACGCGCGTGACGCAGCATGCGGGACGGCGCGCACGTCGTAGCTCCCCGCACGCAGATCGGGGAACGCGAACGTGCCATCCGCTTCGACGCCGGTCTCGTGCAGTTCGATCTCGGACGCGGTCGACCGACCCAGCTCCGGGAGGCGGTGCGCGATCACGGACACTTCGTCGGTCAGCGTCGCGGACCCGAAGCGCACGATGCCGGAGAGCCCGACCCGGCGGTGCAACACGACGCGGCACTCCGTGGGAAGTCGCGCGGGGTCGATCGGACCGATGCGCGCGGTCGCGAAGTCGTCGTGGTGCACGGTCAGAATCGATGGCTCCTCGAGGTGTCGTTCGAACCGGCCGTCGATCGTCGTCGACGTGGGCAACCTCTCGTTCAAAGCGATTCTTGCACCGGCGATCGGAGATCCGTCCTCCTGGACGACCACACCGCGGAGCAGCGGCGGCTTCGTCGCGGCGGCTTGGTCGATCGCCCGCAGTCGAACCGTGACTTCGTCGGTCGCGAGGTCGACGACCTCTGTGTGCGGTTCACAGCCGCGGCAATCGACGCGCAGCGTGACGGCGGCTCGTGGGAGCTTCGCGAACTCGAAGAGCGCACCAGATCGTTTGGAGCGCGAGAGCACCTGTTCCGTCGGCTCGAACAGAACACCGGCCTCGTCGAGCGACCCCGTGGCGGCTTGCGATGGCGGGACGACGACCTCGACGACGGCGACGTCCGCGGCTCTCGACGGTGCGACGACGTGCACTCGAAGGTCCCGTGTGGCGGCGTCGCGCCATCCGAGCGCCTCCGTTCCCCACAGCACGATCTCGTCGCGTAGCACGTCCGATCCCTCGTTCACGACGATCCACGCGAAGCCGGTGCCCGGCCAAGCGGGCTGACATCCGAGTGCATGCACGCCCTCGGTGGCGCGAAACCGCGCGACGCCGAAGTCGTCGGTCGTCACCTCGGAGCATTCGATCGGCGCCATCACCAACGCTCCGATCGGGCGCGGCGCAACGCGCGGATCGAGCGCGACGTCGAACGAGAAGTCGTTCATCGGCCGGCCTCCGACGTCGGCGAACGTCAACTCGACGTCGCGCCAATGCGGCAAGCGGACCGGCAACTCGCCGTTCACGACGTCGAAGCGGCTCGTCCGGTGATGGGTCCGCAGCGTTCGTCTGGAATGCGGTTCGGTGAACTGCACGGCGCCGATGTTCTCGACGTCGTCGAACGACGTCCGAAGCCGCCCTTCGTCGTCGGTGAGTCCCCGCTCGCGCACGTCGTCTTCGGCAAACCAAGGTGACACGCCGAGACGCGCGCGACGCATCGGCGCGCCGTCGGTGTCGACGAAGCGAATGACGACCCCGCCCGGGCGATCGCGCGCGGCGTCGGTCACGCCGACGTGTGCGCGGAGCGCGGTCGTCGCCGGGTCGTCGGGCACGTTCGAATCCGGTGTCGACTGTCGCGACGAACGTTCGACTGCGGCTGCGTCCACGTCGACGAGTGGTCGATCGGGAGCGATGACGTCGACCGGATCCGTCACCGCTGGTCGCACCGGCGCGCCGTACCAGAACCACCCGACGACGCCCGCGAGGACGGCGACGCCGAGCGCCAGATGCGCGCGTCCGCGCTTCACCACGGCAATCCCACGACGATGGGCCCCGTCGGCTGCGCGGGCACGTCGACGTCGAACGTCAGCCGCGGCGCGCGCGGATGCCGAAGGTTCGATCCGACGAAGAACCGCATCGGGCCGGGTGGGACGTCGGACAGCTCGACGACGCCGAACGGGCCGGCCTCGAGCCGAGTCTGGAGCATCACGTCCGAAGGCCCCAGAGCGTCGTGGAAGTTCCACATCCGCAACCGGCCATGTCCGTCGTCGACGGCGAACTCGTCCCACGTCCGCGGCCAACTCGAGAGGTCGAGCCGATCGGTCCGCGGTTGGAACATTCCGCCGTCGGAGTTGCGCAACCGCAGCGAGACCGAAACCCCTTTCTGCAGTCGCACGACGATCGGGTCGGCCGGCGAGTCGGACGTGATGGGCGAGACGTCCTGCACGACATATCCAGGCGCGACGACGCGGATCCGCTCCGCACCGAACGGTGGTCGCGGGCATCGCAAGCGGCCGTCGATTCCACATCGCACGGCGTGGCGCCATGCATCGTCGAATCGCTGGTCGTCGAATCCGTCCGGCACCCACCAAGCGCCGTCGATCTTCGCACCCGTGCTCGCGTCGACGACGTCGATCGTCACACCGGTAGCGGCGCGATCGACACCCAACGATGTGTGCGATCGGCGACCCCCGACGACGTGTACCGACCCCGTCCACGCGCTCGCGAGCGTCCGCGCGCCGATCGCGTACTCGCCGGGCGGGATGTCGTCGCACCGGAACTCGCCGCCATCGTTCGATCGCGTCTTCCAGGTCCGCATGGCATGCGGGTCGTGCAGCCAGACGAATG
>JAEYTU010000270.1 GCA_023433825.1 Planctomycetota bacterium | reverse complement strand
GACCGCATCCTCCGTCACCACGCACCGCCGCTCGCGCCCCGGTGCGCACCGCACGGCCTGACGTGAATCCGCCGCACGCCGACGGCAAGCACGCCGCCCACGCCCACACCCTCCCCCGCGTGGCATGCATCGCCGTCCCCGCACTCCCGCTGCAGCTCGCGCTGCGCGCCCACCCCGAATGGCGCGCCGATCCGGTCACCGTCGTCGACGACGACCGGCCGCAGGCGCGGATCCTGTTCGCGAATCGCCGCGCGCGCGAGCTGCGGATCCATCCCGGGCAACGCTTCCAGGACGCGCAGGCCTTCGCCCATCGCCTGCACGCCGCCGTCGTCTCGCGCCAGCAGGTCGAGCTGGCCGACACCGAACTGCTGCGAACGTTGCTGACGTTCTCGCCGACGGTCGAGCCGTCGAAGTCCGAGCCCGGCACGTTCGCCGTCGACGTCGGCGGACTGAACCCGTTGTTCACGAGTCTCGACGCGTGGGCGCACGACCTGCACGCGACGCTGCGCCGCCAGGGCTACGTCGCGTCGATCGTCGTCGGCTTCACGCGCTTCCACGTCTTCGCGATCGCGCGCACGCGCGCCGGGCGATGGCTGGTGCTGCCCGACGCCGCCACCGAGCGGCGGCTCGCCGACGCCGTGCCGTTCGCCGTCGTCGCGGCATCCGACAAGCTGCGGGCGCGCATGGATGCGCTCGGCATCCGAACGCTCGGCGACTTCCTACGGCTGCCGGCCGGCGATCTGCGCCGCGGCTTCGGCCGCGAGGCCGCCGAACTCCACGCGCGTGCGACCGGCGCCGTCGAACCGATCCACGCCACGATCCCGCGCGAACCGATCCGCTTCGCGCACGAGTTCGAGTTCGCCGACGCCGACGTCGAACGGTTCGCGACCGTGCTGGCGCAGCGGCTCGACGAGACGCTGCCGGCACTGCGCGAACGCCGCGAGGCGATCACCGCGCTGCGGCTGCGGCTGTGTCTCGACTGCGCACCGGAACGCCGCGAACGTCTCGCGACGGCCACGCCGACGCTCGACACCGCGCAACTGCTCGAACTGGTCCGACTGCGGCTGCAGTCGACGCGGCTCCCGGGGCCGATCGTCCGCTTCGAAGGTGAACTCGAGAGCGCCGTGATCCCACACCACCAGCTCGCGTTGTCGGCGCCGATCCACCGTCGCGACCTCGCCGCGGCCGCCCGCGCGATGGCGCGCGTCGAGGCGACGTTCGGCGCCGGCTCGGTCACGCACGCACGCCTCGTCGCCGAGCACCTGCCCGAACGCAGCTTCCGCTTCGAACGCGCCGCCGCGCCGACACCGCCGCGCACCGATCACCCACCCCTCAGCACCCTCCCGCTCGTCCGCACGCTGCACCACGAACCGATCCCGGTCGACGCGATCCGCAGCGACACGACCGGCACCCCGATCCGCGGCCACGGCCGCGTGCAACGAATGCACGGACCGTTTCGCACCGACGTGCACTGGTGGCGCGAGCGGGTCGAACGCGACGACTACTTCGTCGAGACCGACGACGGCGCGATCCTGTGGGTGTTCGAAGATCGCCGCACGCGTCGTTGGTACGTGCACGGGAGGATCGATTGACGAACGCCTACGTGCCGCTGTGGGTCAAGTCGAACTTCTCGTTCCTCGAGGGCGCGAGTCACCCACAAGAACTCGTCGAACGCGCACACGCGCTCGCGCTGCCGGCGATCGCGATGACCGACCGCGACGGCGTGCACGGCGTCGTCGCCGCGCACACGACCGCGAAGTCGCTCGGCATTCGGCTGCTGCTCGGCGCCGAGGTCACCGTCGACGAGCGTTCCGCCGTCCTGTTGGCGATCGATCGCGACGGCTGGAGCAACCTGTGTCGCCTGCTGTCGGCGGCGCGCGGCCGGTGCGACAAGGGCAGCGCGCGCACGTCGCCGGACGAACTCTGCGCGCACGCGACCGGTCTCGTCGCGCTGGCGCCGGACCCCGTGCTGCTGGCGCCGCTGCGCGACGCGTTCGGCGACCGCCTCCATGCGCTGTGCGCGCGTCATCTGATCGCGACCGAACGCCGCGCCGAAGCCCGGCTGCGCGCCGAGGCGGCGCGCGTCGGCGTCCGCACCGTCGCCGCGAACGAGGTCCTCTACCACCACGCCGAACGCAAGCCGCTGCAGGACGTGCTGACCTGCATCCGTCACGGCACGACGCTCGACGCCGCCGGCACGCGCCTGCGTCCGAACGCCGAGCACGATCTGAAGACGGCCGCCGCGATGCGGATCCTGTTCGCCGACGACCTCGCCGCCGTCGCGCGCACGCGCGAGATCGCCGAGCAGTGCACGTTCGCACTGACCGAGCTCCGCTACCGCTACCCACTCGAACGTCTCCCCGACGGCACGAGTGCGATCGGCTGGCTGCGCGATCTGACGTTGCAGGGCGCGCGCGGGCGCTATCCCGCCGGCGTTCCGGACGCCGTCGTCGATCAAGTCGACCGCGAACTGCGGCTGATCGAGGAACTCGACTACAGCGGCTACTTCCTGACCATGCACGAGATCGTCCGCTTCTGTCAGGAGCGTTCGATCCTCTGCCAAGGCCGCGGCAGCGCCGCGAACAGCACCGTCTGCTACTGCCTCGGCATCACGTCCGTCGACCCGACGCGGATCGACCTGTTGTTCGAGCGATTCCTGAGTCGCGAGCGCGCCGAGCCGCCCGACATCGATCTCGACATCGAGCACGAACGTCGCGAGGAGGTCATCCAGTGGGTCTACGAACGCTACGGGCGCCGCCACGCGGCGATGGTCGCGAACGTGATCCGCTACCGAACGCGCTCGGCGCTGCGCGACGTCGGCAAGGCGCTCGGCATCCCGGAGACGGCGCTCGAACGCGCCGGCAAGTTGCTCGACGGCCGCTTCGCGCCGGTGGACGACGATGCGTTGGCGCACGCCGGACTCGATCGCGCCGCGTCGGCTCACGTTCATCTGCTGCGGCTGACCGAGCAGTTGCAGAACTTCCCGCGCCATCTGTCGATCCATCCCGGCGGCTTCCTGCTCGGCAGCGAACCGATCGACACGCTCGTGCCGATCGAGCCGGCGACGATGCCGGGCCGCACCGTGATCCAGTGGGACAAGTACGCGATCGAGGAACTGCTGCTGTTCAAGATCGACTTGCTCGCGCTCGGCGCGCTGACGCTCGTCCATCGCTGCCTCGACCTCGTCCGCGAACACGAGCACGTCGCGATGACGATGGCGACCGTGCCGACCGAGGACGCGGCGACCTACGAACGGATCTCGCGCGGCGACACGATCGGCGTGTTCCAGGTCGAGAGCCGCGCGCAGATGTCGATGCTGCCGCGACTGCAACCGCGAACGTTCTACGACCTCGTCATCGAGGTCGCGATCGTGCGTCCGGGGCCGATCCAAGGCGGCATGGTGCATCCGTATCTGAAGCGTCGGAACGGCGAGGAGACGATCGAGTACCCGCATCCGTCGCTGCGTCGCGTGCTCGAGAAGACGCTCGGTGTGCCGATCTTCCAGGAGCAGGTCATGCGGATCGCCGTGCTCGCCGGCGGCTACACGCCGGGCGAAGCCGATCAACTGCGGCGCGACATGGCGGCGTGGCGTTCGAAGGGCTGCATCGAACGCCATCGCGAGAAGCTGATCGGCCGGATGGTGCGCAACGGCATCCCCGACGAGTTCGCGCAACGCGTGTTCTCGCAGATCCTCGGCTTCGGCGAGTACGGCTTCCCCGAGTCGCACGCCGCCAGCTTCGCGTTGATCAGCTACGTGACGGCCTATCTGCGCCACCACCATCCGGCCGCGTTCACGTGCGCACTGCTGAACGCACAACCGATGGGCTTCTACTCGCCGGCGACGATCGTCGGCGACGCGCGGCGGCGCGGCATCGACATGCGTCCGATCGACGTCCTCCACAGTCGGTGGGACTGCACGCTCGAACGAACGGCGTCGGACCAACTCGCGGTCCGCGTCGGCTACCGCTACGTGAAGGGCCTCGGCGTGCGCGATCGGCTCTGCCTCGAGCGCGTTGCGGCGCCGGTCGCCGATCTCGACGAGTTCGTGCAGCGTTCGGGTCTCGGGACGCCGTCGCTCGGTGCACTCGCGGCGGCCGGCGCGTTCGACGGCCTCGGATTGTCACGCCGCGAGGCGCTGTGGCAGGCGCAGAACGCGACGCCGCGCCCGCCAGAGTCGCTGCCGCTGCCGGCCGTCGACGACCCGGTGCCGCCGTTCGCCGCGCTGTCGCCGCACGAGCGCGTGCAGTGGGACTTCCGGACGAGCCACCATTCGACGCGCGGTCATCCGATGCAGGTGCTGCGACCGGAGTTGGACCGGATGCGGATCCCGGTCGCCGAGGTCGTGCAACGAATGCGGGATGCACAGCGCGCGCGCTACGTCGGGATCGTGATCTGTCGGCAGCAGCCGAGCACCGCGGCCGGCGTGACGTTCTACACGCTCGAAGACGAGACCGGCTTCGTCAACGTCATCGTGCGCAGCCGCGTGTTCGAACGCGACGTCGTCGTCGCGCGCACGGCGATCGTGCTCGGCGTCGACGGCAGGGTGCAGTCCGAGGGCGGTGTCGTGCACCTGATCGCCGATCGGCTGTGGGATCCGGGGATGACGTGCCCCGAGGTCGGTCGATCCCGCGACTTCCACTGAACGCGGACGATGTCGCGAACGCCGAGCCAATCGGTGCGTCGATTGCGTAGTGCCGCGTCCACCACCCCTGCCACGAGGAGATGCGATGCGAAGGCTTCGATTCGGTGCCGGCGACGTCGTCCGACTGCGCGCCGGCGGTGCAGCGATGACCGTGGAACGTTCGTGCTTCGACGCGGGCGACGAATCCGCACCTCGCGAGAGCTCCGCGCGAGCGAAGCTCCCCAGAGAAAAGGTCGTCTGCGTCTGGATGGAGCGCGTCGGCCACGACTTGGAGGTCTGTCGGGTCGACTTCGACGCCGACGAACTCGAAGGCGGCCCGATCGACGACGACTGGTTGGCGGCCGCCACGATCGAGGCCACGAGCGGATCCGCGAGCGAGGCCGAGATCGAGGCCGCGTCCGCGAGCCCGTCTGCCGCCTGACCCTGACCCGCGACGCGACGTCGGCGTTTCTACAACCCGCGTGATGCGAACCGCGCTCGGCGCCGCGAAACGACGTCACGGAGCGCCGCGCGCGCCGATCGACGCTCCGGCACGAGCTGTGCTCGCCGGACGCCATGGATCCCATCGCAGCCCCCAATCGAGCCGCCACCGAATGCCTCCGCGCGACGCGCGGCGGCCAACCCCGCGCGGGCCGCGATGGGACGAGACGTGTCTTCTGGGGCCTCCAGAGCCGCTCCATGCGCCGCGACCAAACGACCGTCGCCGACGAACGGACCTCGAGAACTGTTGCGAGCCGCGAGGATTCGCGGCCCTTGCGGCCCAGAGCCGCGCTGTGCACCGTCGTCGCGATCTTCGCGCTGTTCTCGAACACGCAGGCGCAGAACGCGCCGACACCTGCGCGTCCGACGCCGCAGGATCCACCGCCGAAAGCCGCACCGAAGCCGGCGCACACGTACTCGATCCCGGTCGTCCCGACGAAGCCGTTCGCCGAGGTCAAGGCCGGCGACGAGGCCGCGCGACCGGGCGTCCTCGAACGGCAGCGCTCGCTTCTCGAAGCGCGCTACGACCTGTCGAACCGTATGTCGTCACTGCAGATGTCCGGCGGTCGCAAGGCCGTGCAGGAAGGCGTGCGCGTGCGTCTCCCCGACGGCATGACGTGGGAACGCCTCGCGGCGATGGCACCCGACGAGATCCGTTCCGGCGATCACTTCCCGCACGGCTTCCTGCCGCTGCCGCACGTCAAGCACGCGGTCGGCGGGATGGTGTTCCCGCAGGTGCAGATCGATCAGATCCGCGCCGACGAGAGCCGCGACCTCGCGCGATTCGACGTCGAGTTCGACCTGCCCGACCACCTGACGCCCGAGTTCCCACCGCCGATCTTCCTGACGACACATCCCGAGCGTGGCGACGTCTCGAAGGGTCAGTTGCTGACGATCCGCAACTACTACGAACTGCTGGACGGCCTGCTGACGCCGGTGCAGATGGAAGGGCTGAGGCTCTTGCTGACGCCGTTCCCGCAGCAGCAGTTCAACCAGACCGAGGACCGCAAGGTCGCGATGCCGAGCCTCGGCGTCTCGTGCTTCGACTGTCACTCGAACGGCCACACGAACGCGACGTTCCACCTGAACCCGGACACGCGACCGCAGTCCCATCGGTTCCGGATCGACACGGTCAGCCTGCGCGGCGTGTTCAACCAACAGATCCACGGTTCGAAGCGTTCGCTGCGATCGATCGAGGACTTCACCGAGTTCGAACAGCGCACGGCGTACTTCGACGGTGACCACGTGACGGCCGCGAAGAAGGGCGTGCACTTGCCGCGCCGTTCGGAACAGGTCGCGATGATGGCGCAGCTGCAGAACATGCTCGACTTCCCGCCCGCGCCTCCTCGGCCTCGCCTCGCTGTCTGCTCTTGAGCGACTTGCGCTTCCGCCCAGCGGAGAACAGGCCGCCATCATCCACAGTTTGCTGCTGCTGCTG
>JAEYTU010000237.1 GCA_023433825.1 Planctomycetota bacterium | reverse complement strand
TGACCGACCATCGCGACGTCGACGGTCCCCATCGCCATCATCCCGAGCTGGATGACGATGACCGGCGCCGCGAGTCGCCACGTCGTCTTGAACTCGGCACGCAGCGACGGCGCGGTCGCGCCGACGTTCGGATCTGCGTTCGGGTGCGTCATCGGGGGGCGGAGTCAGTACCCGCGCCCCAGACCTCGCGCCAGTTCGCGGCTCAGCGCGATCCGCGCGGCAGGATGATCCGCTGGCTCGCGAGCAGTTGCTTGCGCTGTTCGGGCGTCAGGTCGAGCTCGCGCAGCATTCGCTGCGTCATCTGCAACTGCTTGTGCGCGATCTCGCGCAGCGATCCGACGTCGACGAAGCGGCTCGTCGCGCCGGTCGCCGTCATCGACTGCCAGCTCGCGTCCGGAATCGCCGTCGCGAATTCGGCTGCCATCGCCTCGACCTTCGCGGCATTCGCGGGGTCGAGCTTCAGTTGACTGCCGAGACTCGACGCCAGCTTGGTGCCGAACTCGGTTCGGTTCGAAGCCTCGATCGGTGACAGATGCTGCGCGAGCACGAGGCCAGCCGAGAAGATGTCGGTTCCGATCTTGCCGCGACTGCGCGACGGCATGACCGCTTCGAGTTGCTCCGGCGTCAGCACGCCGCGCGCCTCGTCGAGGAACCGCTCCTTCAGATCGACCTCGGCCAGCAGCGATGCGAGCTTCGACGTCTCGGCGTTCTCGTTCGAACGGCGCTGGTCGTCGGTCGCGGCCGCCCGGCTGGCGACGGCGGCCAATGCATCCTGCTGCTGCGCGGTCAACGGAGTGCCGCTCTTCGCGAGCGCGGCGTGGACGAGATTCGCCGTGACGACCGGGTGCGTGTAGGCGCCGTTGACGCCGGTCCCCGGGACCTTCGCCTTGTCGAGCGCGGCGGCTGCCTTCAGCAGATGGGCGTTCAGGGCCTGCACCTCGCCGATCAACTCCAGCGGCATCTCCTCGGTCTCCTCGAGCGTCTTCACGAGTTCGAGGATCAGCGGAACCATCGCATGCACGGCCGAACCGGTGGCGTCCCAGTCGATGTTCGCGAGCGCTTCCTCGAGGCCGAAGTGCACGAACCGCGCCGGCATCGCCGTCGACTCGATCGGCGGCGCCGGCTTGTCGGCGTCGCCCGTCGGGGGCGGCGGCGTGACGGCACGACGCTCGGCGTTCGAGGCGAGCGACTCGTTGCGCGCACGCTCGACGCGAACCTGCTCTTCGAGGTCCTGGATCCGCTTCGACAGCGCGGCGACGTCTTGGCTGATCGGGGCCGCCTCGGCGCCGAGGCGCGCCACTTCGCCGGCGGAGACCGATTGCGAGAACGCGCCAGACGCCCACATCGCGCCGCCGCCGAGGACGGCAACGGTCAATGCGCCGAGCGTGGCGCCGGTCGAGAAGTCCTTCCATTCCATGTCACGGATCTCCAGTTCGGTTCGGGGTTGCAGGATCAGTTGGCCGAATCCGCGGATCCGGCTCGTGGATCCGTCGTCGCCGGCCGTCAGCCGATCGCGGATCCGAAGTTCGAGGGTTTTCGGTTCGCGCAGTGGCAACCGCACGACGGTCGCGCCGCGCGACCACGCCAGTGCGCCGGCGTCGACGACGATCTCGACGTGCGCGGTGGGTCCGGTGTGGCTGGATGGGGCGCGCAGCACCAAGCGGAGTCCGAGCAGGACCGTCGCGGCAGCGGCGACGCCGAGCCAGAAGCCGAGGCGTCGGCCGGGGTGTGCGAGCGTTGCGGGGGTCGTCCGCGTCGCGGGTGCTTCGGGTGCGATCTGCGCGTCGCGCGCGACACGCGCATCGGGTGCCTCGGGCGCATCGGGCGCATCGGGCGCCGTCGACGCCGCCCCGTCCATCGCCGCCCAACGCTCGAGGATTCGCGCCGACAGATCCGGCGGTCGTCGGCCACCGAGCACCTCGTCGAGCCCGACCTCCAGCAAGCGGTCCCGTGGATCGCTCGCGCCGTCGACGTCGTCGACGTCGTCGACATCGTTCATCGCAACCTCCGTTCGACGCAGTCGCGCAGCGCGTCCCGCGTTCGCCGCAACAAGCTCTTCACGCCGTCGGCGCCGATGCCGAGCGCCGCACCGATCGCCTCGCGACCGGCGCCGTCGGTGACCTGCAGATCGAGCGCGCGCCGCGCACGCCCGTCGAGCCCGGAGAGACATTCCCGCAGCGCGTCGACGTACCGATCGCCACCGTCCGCGCAGCGAGCGGCGAAGTGGTCGTCGAGCGCGTTCGCCGCCGCTGGGTCGTCGAGCGACGCCATCGCCCTCCGGCGTCGGTCCTTCCGCAGCAGGTTCCGCGCGACGGTCCGCAGGTAGGCCGCCGCCGGCCCGGTCCCGCGATCCTCGAACGGCTGCCGCAACACGGCGAGGAACGTCTCCTGCGTCAGGTCGTCCGCCGTCGCCGCGTCGCAGCCGAGCATCCGCAGGTAGCGCCAGACCCCTGCTTGGTGCAGGCGGATCAGCGCGGCGGTGTCGAGCGGTTGGGACGTCACGAAGTGCACGAGGCTCCAAGTCCACGCGACCCCGCCAAAGGGTGCAGCGAACTCGAGAATTCGCGCATCGTGCGCGTCCTCACATGCGGAACACCGGCGCCCGCCAGTCGGGGATCGGCGCGTTCCGCGCCATCGCGAGCCCGAGACCGAGCACGTCCCGGGTCTGCCGCGGATCGAGGATGCCGTCGTCCCACAGGCGCGCGGTCGAGTAGTACGGGTTCCCTTCGGTCTCGTACTTGTCGAGGATCGGACGCCGCACGCGCTCGTCGTCGTCGGCCGACAGCGTCTGTCCCTTCGCCTCCAACTGCTCCTTCTTGACCTGCGCGAGGACGCCCGCCGCCTGCTCACCGCCCATGACCGAGATCCGCGCGTTCGGCCACATGAACAGCAGCCGCGGCTGATACGCGCGCCCGCACATCCCGTAGTTCCCGGCGCCGAACGACCCGCCGACGATCACGGTGAACTTCGGCACCGTCGCCGTCGCGACGGCTTGCACGAGTTTGGCACCGTCCTTCGCGATGCCGCCGGTCTCGTACTTCTTGCCGACCATGAAGCCGGTGATGTTCTGCAGGAACAGCAGCGGGATCTTCCGCTGCGCGCACAGCTCGACGAAGTGCGCGCCTTTGACGGCGCTCTCGCTGAACAGGATCCCGTTGTTCGCGACGATCCCGACCGGCATCCCATGAATGTGCGCGAACCCGCAGACCAGCGTCGCGCCGTAGCGGGCCTTGAACTCGTGCATCCGGCTGCCGTCGACGAGGCGCATGACGATCTCGCGCACGTCGTACGGCGTTCGTGTGTCGCGCGGCAGGACGCCGAGGATCTCTTCGGCGTCGTAGAGCGGGTCTTCGACCGGCTGCATCGGGTACGCGGGCGGCGGGCGCAGCGCGAGATGCGCGACGATCGTGCGCGCCGTCGCCAGCGCCGACTCCTCGTCTTCGGCGAAGTGATCCGCGACGCCGGACAGCCGCGTGTGGACGTCGGCGCCGCCGAGTTCCTCCGCCGTCACGATCTCACCGGTCGCCGCGCGCACGAGCGGCGGGCCGCCGAGGAAGATCGTTCCGTTGCCCTTCACGATGACGCTCTCGTCGCTCATCGCCGGGACGTAGGCGCCGCCGGCCGTGCACGAGCCGAGCACGACGGCGACCTGCGGGATCCGCGCCGCCGACATCTGCGCCTGGTTGTAGAAGATCCGGCCGAAGTGATCGCGGTCGGGGAAGACCTCGGCCTGCAGCGGCAGGAACGCGCCGCCCGAGTCGACGAGGTAGACGCACGGCAGCCGGTTCTCGAGCGCGATCTCCTGCGCGCGGACGTGCTTCTTGACCGTCATCGGGTAGTAGGTGCCGCCCTTCACGGTCGCGTCGTTCGCGACGAGCATGACCTCGTGCCCGCCGACGACGCCGATGCCGGTCACGATGCTCGCGCCGGGCGCATCGCCGTCGTAGAGCCCGTTCGCGGCGAGCGGCGAGAGTTCGAGGAACGGCGACCCGGCGTCGAGGACGCGGTCGATCCGTTCGCGCGGCAGCAGCTTGCCGCGCTTGCGATGCCGCGCGACGGCCTCGGACCCGCCGCCGGCGCGCACCTGTTCGAGTGCCTGCTGCAGCGCGCGAACGCCTGCGAGATGGTGATCACGATTCGCGGCGAACTCCGCGGAGTGGACGTCGACGCGTGTGGAGAGGACCTCGCCCATGGGCCGCGAGTGTCGCGATTCGGCGTGTCGCGCAAAAGTGTTCGTGATCCGCGAGGTCGTCGCGACGCAGAGGGTCACGACCTGCGGTGGAGTCAGTCGAACTTGTCGCGGAGCCACCACCCCGGTGCCAGCGCGACGAAGGTCTCGTGAAAGGGGCTCGCTGGCGTGGGCTCGCGTCCATGCGGCGTGATGCCACTCGCGACCCACACGTACTCGGCGGTGGCGCTGCGGAGGAACCGAGCCTCCCGTCGCACGAGGATCCGGATTTGGTCCCCCTTGCGACGAATCTCCGACGCGCCGATCGAGTCGAGCCGTCGCAGGTAGTCGTCGTACCGCGACGCAGGGAGGCCGGCATCCGCGAGGACTTCGCCGACGTCGGGGGTGCGCCGGTCGCCGCACCACCAACCGTGGTCAAGCTGGGTCCACGGTCCGATGCGGCTCGTGCCGACGACATCGAGGTTGCGGTCGGTCTCGATCATCGCGCGCAGCTCTTCGCAAACCGGTCGCTTGTCGGCGAACTCTCGGGCCAGCCGTTCATTGGTGACGGACGTGGCAAAGTCGCCGTCGTCGAATCGGAACAGGCGGTCGATGAACGCGAACCACGAGGCGTAGAGCAGCAGCGCGGCAAGCGCCGCGGCGCCGACACCCATCGCACCGACCCGCCACAGCTTTGGACCGCGGGAGAACAGACTCCGCGCCCAGGCGACGAACAGGGTGACCGTGAGCGAAACGGCCACCGCGGCGAGCACGCAACAGAGTCGCACGTCGGGTGCGTTGAACGGCGAGAAGAACGCGACGACCGCGACTCGCAGGCCGTGGAGGAGGTTCGGATCGCTCGCGTAGAACGTGTGGCAAATCTCAGCCTGGGCGATCGCCGACCCACCCTGAACGTGGACCACAGCCAGGATCGCGTGGAACGGAAGCAGGGAAGGCACGAGACCCGGTTGCGTGAATCGCTCGTGACGCAGGGCCAATCCGAATGCTGCCGACGACAGCAGGGGAGACATCAGGAGTGAACGGAGGTCGTTCGGCGGTTCGGAACCGACGAGGATGACGGCAACTTCGATCGCGACGATCGAGAGTGCGACGGCGACGGCGAGTGCGAGTGCGCGCCACGGCGGGCGGGAAGCGGCTGCGGCGGGCGCTGGATCAGCAGTCACGCGATCGAGCATACGCTCTGCGAAGCAAAGTGGTGCCGCTCGCTATCCTCCGCCGCCCGTGACGACCTTCGCCGCACCGCGTCGCCTGACCGAGGAGGTCGCACTTCTGGCGCTCGCGCTGGTCGCGATCGTCGCCTGGCAGCGCACGTTCCAGCCGTTCGCGATCGAAGTGCTCGAGGAGGGCGTCGCGTCGATGGCGGTGCGCGTCGTCGAGGCCGGCGTCACCGGGCTGTACACGGCGCCGACGGCCGACTTCGTGCCGCTGCTCTACGGGCCGCTGCATCCCGTCCTCGGCG
>JAEYTU010000156.1 GCA_023433825.1 Planctomycetota bacterium | reverse complement strand
AGACCGCTGCGCACTCGCGCGGCTACCCTCCGCGCCCATCGCAGCCCGCGATGGGACAGTGCTTGCTGGGGCCTCCCGTGCCGCTCGCGACACCGTCACCAACCGGCCACCGCCAACGAACGAACCCGACGAACTGTTGCACCCCGCGAGGAATCGCGGCACTCCCGGCCCAGAGCGGACGCCGGCGCCGCGACCGGACCTTCGGCGCATGCTGGTCCCGATCGGACCGGTCACCGTCTTCGGCGCGTCGAACTTCCCGCTCGCGTACTCGGTCGCCGGGGGCGACACGGTCTCGGCCCTCGCCGCTGGCTGTCCGGTCGTCGTCAAGGCGCACCCGATGCACCCGGAGACGAGCGACTTCGTCGCCACCCTCGTCGCCGATGCGGCCGACGCGAGCGGCATGCCGTCCGGAACGTTCGCGCTCGTGCACGGCGACGGTCCCGACGTCGGCGGCTGGCTCGTCGATCACCCGGGCATGCGGGGCGTCGGCTTCACCGGTTCACCGGCCGGCGGCCGCGCGCTGTTCGATCGCGCCGCGCGACGACCGATCCCGATCCCGGTCTTCGCCGAGATGGGTTCCGCGAACCCGGTCGTGCTGCTGCCCAACGCGCTCGCGAACTCCGGCGCAGCCCTCGCCGAGGCGCTGGCCCAGTCGGCGCGGCTCGCGTGCGCGCAGTTGTGCACGAGCCCCGGCATGTTGTTCGTGCCCGTCGGCGACGACGGCGATCGGTTCGTCGCCGACTTCGGCGCGCGCCTCGTCGCCGGAACCGGCAAACGAATGGTCCATCCGCGGCTCGCGACGACGTACACGGCGACCGTCGACGACGTCGTGCGTCGGCCCGGCGTCCGCGTGCTGGCGCGCGGCGCCGCCGAGGACGACACGGCCGCGGTCACGGCGTTCGTGCTCGGGACCGACGTCGCGACGTTCTGCGCCGATGCGCGCCTGCGTCACGAGATCTACGGTCCGACGGTGCTCGTCGTGCGCACGCGCGACGCCGGCGAACTCCACCGCGCGATCGACGCGCTCGACGGCCACTTGACGGCGACGCTGCACGCGGCGCGCGACGACGCCGACGTCGCAGCCGTTTTCACGGCGCTGTCGCGCAAAGCCGGACGCGTGCTGTTCGGCGGCGTTCCGACCGGCGTCGAGGTCAGCCCGGCGATGCAGCACGGCGGCCCATACCCGGCCAGCACCGACATGCGGTTCACGTCGGTCGGCACGGCGGCGATCCTGCGATGGCTGCGTCCGATCTGTTACCAGGACACGCCGTCGTCGTTGCTGCCGATCGAACTGCGCGACGAGAACGTCTTCGGCCTGCTGCGCACGATCGACGGCGTCGTCACGCGCGACTGAGCCCGTCGCGCGTCACGCGGCGAAGTCGCGCAGCTCGGCGAACGTCTCCCCGGTCACGACGTTGCCCTTCTCGTCCCGCGTCAGCGTCGCGAGCGCGCACCCGGTGTCGTGCGTGAAGAACAGTCGGCCGCCGCGGCCGACGAGGTCGTCCAGCAACTTCGTCTTCTCGTCGATCAGCAGTTCGGGGAAGCGGTCGTAGCCCATCGTGATCGCGCGCCGCACCCACGGACGGCCCGGGATCAGGTCGGCACAGAACACGACCGGGCCGTTCGCGCCCGCGACCTCGGTCAGCAACATGCCCGGCGTGTGGCCGTTCGAGACGTGGAAGCGGTAGTCGCGGCCGAGCGTCTCGCTGCGGTCGCCGTGGACGACCTCGAGCCGCTCGCTGCGCTGCAGCAGAGCATTGAGCTCCGGGACGAAGCTCGCGCGGTCGCGGGCGTGCGGCGACTGCGCGCGCGTCCACGCCTGCAGGCCGACGACGAACCGCGCTCGCGGGAATGCGAGTTCGAGCGGCCGGTCCTCCTGCCAGGCGGTCAGGATTCCGCCGGCGTGGTCGAAGTGCAGGTGCGACAGCACGACGACGTCGACGTCGTCGGGCTGCACGCCGACCTTCGCGAGTTCCTCCAGCAGCACGTGCCGCTCCTCCTGGACGCCGAAGCGCTCCCGCAGTTTCGGCTCGAAGAACGCGCCGATGCCGGCTTCGCAGAGGATCACGCGCGACGGTTCGCGGATCAGCATCGCGCGGCAGGCGAGGTCGATCCGATGGCGGTCGTCCGGCGGCGACCAGGTCTCCCACATCGCCCGCGGCGCGTTGCCGAACATCGCGCCGCCGTCCAGTTTCTGCGAGTTGCCGAGGATCGAGTCGAGTCGCCGTTGCATCGCCGGATTCTGCACGCGGCGACGCGACGACGCGAGGCACGTTCGGCCGCGCGGCTTGCCGGAGTCGCGGCCGTTCGTATCGTGCTCGCCCTCGATGTCGTCCGATCTGCGTCACGAAGTCCAGCGCCGCCGCACGTTCGCGATCATCTCGCACCCCGACGCCGGCAAGACGACGTTGACCGAGAAGCTGCTGCTGTACGGCGGCGCGATCCTGAAGGCCGGATCGGTCAAGGGCGGCAAGGGGCAGGCGTTCGCGACCTCGGACTGGATGGAGCTCGAGAAGAAGCGCGGCATCTCGATCACGAGCTCGGCGCTGCAGTTCGAATACGACGGTCACTGCGTCAACCTGCTCGACACGCCCGGTCACCAGGACTTCAGCGAGGACACGTTCCGGACGCTGGTCGCGGCCGATTCGGCGCTGATGCTGATCGACGCCGCGAAGGGCGTCGAGACGCAGACGATCAAGCTGTTCAAGGTCTGCCGCGAACGCGGCATTCCGATCGTCACGGTCGCGAACAAGCTCGACCGGCCGTCGCGCAGCCCGTTCGACCTGATGGACGAGGTCGAGAAGGTCCTCGGGATCTCGATCGTGCCGCTGACGTGGCCGATCGGGTCGGGTCCGGATTTCCGCGGCGTCTACGAGGTCGGGCGCGGACGCGTGCACCTGTTCGAGCGAACGACGCACAACGCCGCGCGCGCCGGTGTCCAGGTGACCGGGCCGGCAGACCCGGAGCTGCGCACGCTGCTCGGCGACGCCGCGCACGACAAGCTGCTCGAGGATCTCGCGATGATCGAGACCTGCATCGAGCCGTTCGACCACGCGAAGTTCCTCGCCGGCAAGGTCTCGCCGATGTTCTTCGCGAGCGCGCTGACGAACTTCGGCGTCGAGAACATCCTGCAGCGCTTCCTCGAACTCGCACCGGCGCCGGGACCGCTGAAGACGCTCGACGGCGACGTGCCGCCGGAGTCGCCGTTCTTCTCGGGCTTCGTCTACAAGATCGCCGCGAACATGGACAAGATGCATCGCGATCGGATCGCGTTCGTGCGCGTCACGTCCGGACGGTTCGAGCGCGGTATGTCGGCGACGCACGTGCGGCTCGGCCGTGAGGTGCGCATGTCGCACCCGCATCGCTTCTTCGGTCAGGAGCGCGTGACGATCGACGAGGCGTACCCCGGCGACGTGATCGGTTTGATCAACCCGGGGCTGTTCCGCGTCGGCGACGTGATCAGCTCGGGGCCGAAGCTCGCGGTCCGCAACTTCCCGCGATTCGCGCCGGAGATCTTCGCGCAGGTCCGCCCGAACGACCCGTCGATGAGCAAGGGTTTCGGCAAGGGGCTCGCGCAGCTCGGCGAGGAGGGCGTCGTGCAGGTGTTCTGGCCGCGGACCGGTGCCCGCGAGCCGATCCTCGGGGCCGTCGGCGAGCTGCAGCTCGAGGTCTTCGCCTGGCGAATGGAGAACGAGTACGGCACGAAGCTGCGAATCGACCGCAAGGGCTGGACGCGCGCGCGCTGGATGCAGTTCACGACGCCCGAGCTGCTCGACCTGCTTCCGGTCGTCGTCAACGACGAATCGCGCCGGCCGGTCGCGCTGTTCCACAGCGAGTTCGAGATCCAGTACGCGCTCGATCGCTACAAGGATCTCCGGCTCTTGGAGCACCCGCCGACCGAGGAAGAAACGGAGCGGTGAACGAGTCCGCGCCGGGCGGGGCTGCGCGCCGGCCCGTTGCAGCGGCATCATCCCGGCCGCCCCGCAACCGTCACCGTCGAGGTCCGATGCAGCTCGTTCGCATTCTCGTCCTGCTCGCAGCGCTCTGCTGCGCCACTGCCGCCGCGCAACGCACGTGGACCGTCGACGCGAACGGCGGGGGTCAGTTCACGACGGTCGAACCCGCGATCCTCGCGGCGTCACCCGGTGACCTGATCCTGGTCCGCGCCGGTCGCTATCCGGGCTTCCTGATCGATCGCGGCGTGACCGTCGTCTCGCAAGGCGCGACGCTGTTCCAGACGCTGCACAACCCGGTCATCGCCGTGCGCGACGTGCCGGCCGGTCAGCGCGTCGTCGTCAAGGGCTTCTTCAGCTCGTCGCTGCCGATGATCTTCGGCGCGAGCAACACGCAGGCGCAGGTCGTGTTCGAGGACATGTACGGCGAGGGGAACGTGATCCGCGCGCCGAACGTGACGTTCCGCCGCTGCACGCTGATCAGCGGGTTCGGCCTGCGCGTCACCGACGGTGGCGCCGTCGTCACGCAGTGCACGCTGATGGGACAGGCGCCGCTGACCGTCACGCGATCGAACGTCGTCTTCGCCGAGTCGACGGCGACGACGGCGGGCTCGGGCTTCGGACAGGCGGCCGTCCGACTCGACGGCGGCAGCGTGACGATCACCGGCGGCTCCGACACGGTGCTGATCCCGGACACGACCGGCGTGTCGATGCCGGTCGTCGACGTCCTGTCGACCGGCGACGTGTTCCTGTCGCCGTACGTGACGATGCTGCCGCACGGTGGTGCGCCGGTCGTGCGCGGCGGACGCGTGACGATCGTCAGCGTGCCGTCGCTGCGCGCCGACGTGCTCGGCGCGACGCTGTCGACGCGCTTGCACGCGCCGGGAACCGGGGCGACCGCGACGCTGCTGGCGCTGCCGGTCCGCAATCCGGCGCCGACGCCGTTCGGTGCGCTGTGGTTGCCGCTCGACGCCCTCGTCGTCGACGTCGGTGTCGTCGACGCCGCCGGCGTGCGCAACCTGACCCTGCCGATCCTGCCGGTCGCGCTGGGGTCGCTGTTCGCGATGCAGTCCGTCGCCGTCACGAGCGGCCAACTGCAACTGTCGACGCCGCTGCTGTTCGTCTTGCCGTGATCGATCAGCGGACGTCGACGATCCCGACGTCGACGTACTGACCGCCACGCGTCTGCCGACAGCGCACGGCGAGGACGTGGCGCCCGGGCGTCAGCAGCGCCTTCGGCACCGGGATGTACGCGTAGGCGGTCAGGTACCCCGACGCCTGCGCGATCCGTTCGCCGTCGAGCCAGACCTCGACGTCCTCGTCGTGATGGATGCGCAGGTGCGGGTCGTGCAGTGGTTCGGCCGGCACGTCGACGGCGCGACGCAGCCGGATCGCGGACGTGTCCCACGTCGTTCGAACGATCGCGCCGGGCGTGCCCTTCGTTCCGAAGCCGCCGTCGCCTTCGCGCCACGAACGGTCGTCGAAGTCCGGCATTCGCCAGTCGCTCGCCTCGTCGGCAACGTCCGCGAGCGAGTACCGCCACCGCTGCGGCTGCGTCTCCGACGTCGCGACGATCGGCACGATCTTCCGCGGTGGACCGGCGAGGCGCGCGTGTGCGGCGCGCGCGGCCGCGACGTCGAGCTTTCGCTTCGCACGGTCGTAGGTCAGCAGCCCGTTGACCTCGATCTCGACGTCGGTCAGCTGCGTGTAGACGGCCGCCGAGAGACCCTCGTCGATCAGGAACCGCAGCCGGTCGATGCTCGCGACGTAGGCGTTCGTCAGCGCGGCCGCGTCGGCGAACGTTCGGTAGCCCCAGTTGCGATCGGCTTGCCACAGGTGACCGGCGACCGGCAGCCCGAGTCCGCCGAACTCGCCGAGGACGATCGCGCGCGTTCCGTCGATCGGCGGGCGCGCAGGCCCCGGGTAGTCGTGCAGGTCGCGAATGTCGCCGACCGGGAAGTCGTTGCCGCCGCTCGCCGCGTCGACCGGCCGCGACGGGTCGAGTTCGGCGAGCAGACGCGCGGTCGCGACGGTGCCCGACTGCCCCCACCCCTCGTTGAACGGAACCCAGACGACGACGCTCGGATGCTCGCGCAGCGCTTCGACCATCGCGCGGAGCTCGCGTTCGTAGATCGCGGCCGACGCCGGGCTGCGCGTCATCTCGGTGCCGTCGTGCGCGCCGTCGGGCGACCACTTCGCCGCGGTGTCGCCATTCGGCATGTCCTGCCAAACGAGGATCCCGAGGCGATCGCAGTGGTGATACCAGCGCGACGGCTCGACCTTGACGTGCTTGCGCAGCATGTCGAAGCCGATCTCCTTCGCGAACTCGACGTCGGAACGCAGCGCCGCGTCGGTCGGCGCCGTGTAGAGACCGTCGGGCCAGTAGCCCTGGTCGAGCGCGCCGAGTTGGAACGACGGGACGCCGTTCAGCCGCAGCCGCGGAATGCCGTCGGCGCCGGCGGCGACGTCGATCGTTCGCAGGCCCTGGTAGGTGTGAACGGCGTCGAGGGTCGCGGCGTCGGCGCGCAGTCGCAGCGTGACGTCGTAGAGGTGCGGGTCGGCAGGCGACCAACGGCGGATGCGTTCCGGCGTCAGATCGAGCGTCGTCGCCGATCCGGTGGTCTTCGCGTCGAGTCGACGGACGACGTCGGTGCCGCTGCGCACCTCGACCTGCAGCGTCGCGTCGGCGCCGACGTCGGTGTGGTGCACGGTCATTCGCCAGCGCGTCCCGTCGAACGACGTTCGTGCGGAGTGGAGCCGACGCGGCGGAACGTGCTCGAGCCAGACGCTCTGCCAGATGCCGGTGACCGGCGTGTACCAGATCCCGCCGGGGGTGCGGACCTGCTTGCCGCGCGGCTGCGGGCCGGCGTCGGTCGGGTCGTGCACGGCGACGATCAGTTCGTGCGCGGCCGGTTCGGCGTGGGCCGCGAGCGCGTCGGTGATGTCGAACGTGAACGGGTCGTAGCCGCCCTCGTGGCGCCCGACCTCGATGCCGTTCACGGTCACGACGGCCTGCCAATCGACGGCACCGAAGTGCAGCAGCGTGCGGGTGCCGGGGGCGCGCGGCGGCAGTGCGAACGTTCGCCGGTACCACAGGCGTTGGTCGGGCGCGACGCGGCGCGCGACGCCCGAGAGCGTCGATTCGACGGGGAACGGGACGACGATCGTTCCGTCGTAGCGCTGCGGCGCTGGCGCGTCGCGCGGCGTGATCGCGTAGTCGTAGGGGCCGTTCAGCGATTGCCACGCATCGCGCACCCACTGCGGCCGCGGGTGCTCGGGCAGCGGTCGCTCGCGTTCGACGTCCGCCGCGAAGCGGGTGACGAGTTGCGCCGGCAGCGCGACAGCGAGAGCGAGCGACGACAGCAGAGCGGTGACGAGGACGTTCATGGTTTGCGAGTGACTTTGTGTGGAGAAGTGAAAAAAAAGTTCCACGCACCAATTTT
>JAEYTU010000139.1 GCA_023433825.1 Planctomycetota bacterium | reverse complement strand
GCCGTGGCCACGCCGTGACGGTCGCGCACATGACGGCCGGTGCGGCGGGGGATCCCGGTGCGCGTTACGACGACATCGTCGCGACGCGACGGCGTGAGGGGCGCGAGGCGCTGCGACGCCTCGGCGTCACGGACCTTCGCAGCTTCGATCTGCCGGACGGCGCGCTGCCGGAGCACCGCGAACGCCTCGACCGCGAGATCCGCGCGCTGATCGCCGAGATCGCGCCGGCGACGCTCTACACGTTCTTCTTCGCCGAGGCGCACCGCGATCATCGCGCGGTCGCGCACGCGATCGCCGGCGCTGCCGACGCGCTGCCCGTGGACTGCCGCGTTCTGCTGTTCGGCGTCAACCAGGCCGTCGTGTCCGGAACGATGTTCGAGGTCGGCGCACAGATCGCGACCAAGCAGCACGCGCTGGCCGCGTTCGAGAGTCAGCTCGCCTACAACGACTTCCGCCAGAAGGTCGAGCACCGTGACCATTCGGCGACGGTCAACGTCGAGGACAACGCCGTGCAGTACGCGGAGGTGTTCGTCGACCTGCAGCCGAAAGACCTCGCGCAGGCGCGCGATCTCGTCGAGGCGGCGCACCGGTTTCTCGCGAAGGACGCGACGTGAAGCGCACGGTCTCCCTCGTCATCTCGGTCTGGAACCGCAAGGACGATCTGCGCGAGAACCTCGCGTCGATCCGGCGCCAGACGGTTCCGCCCGACGAGATCGTCGTCGTCGACAACCACAGTCACGACGGCACGCCGGAGATGGTCGTCGCCGAGTTCCCCGACGTCGTGCTGATCCGGATGCCGCACTCGGCGTACGGAGCGTGTGAGACGTTCAACATCGGCTTCGCGAGCGCGCGCGGCGAGTTCGTCGGGATCCTCGACGACGACGTCGTGCTGCCGCCGGACTTCGTCGAACGGATGCTCGCGGAGTTCGACCGCGAGCCGGAGACGACGGCGATCCTGTCGCCGAAGGTCGTCGAGCCCGAGATGCCCGACTGGTACCTGAACGCGCCCGAGGTCAACACGGCGCGCTATCTCGCGACGTTCCGCGGGTGTGGTTCGATGGCGCGGCACGACGCGATCCGGAAGGCCGGCTACTACGACGAGCGCTTCTTCATCTTCGGCAACGAACGCGACCTGACGACGCGACTGCTGAACCTCGGGTATCGCGTCAAGCTCGTGCCGGAGGTCGTCGTCTTCCACAAGGCGCCGTTCGGGATGCGCCACGGCAAGCGCAGCCTCTACTACCACGTCCGCAACTTCTGGCTCTACGCGTTCAAGTACGTCCCGTGGGGGCACGTGCTGTCGTTCCCGTTCCGGTTCTTGCGGAAGGGACTCGGCACGAAGAAGCAGGCCGGCGGCGCCGTCGTCGGTGACGCGGTCGGCACGATCGGTCTGTTCGACAACATCCGGTCGGTGCGGTTCGGCTGGTGGATCGTCGTCAAGGCGACGTTGGCCGCGTTCTGGAACCTGCCGTACTGCCTGAAGCGTCGGCAGGTCTGTCGCGCGCCGGACTTCGAACTGCCGCTGAAGTAAACCTCCCGGCTCGATGACGAGCGCAGCGACGATCCGTGCGGTCCGGGCGACGTGGTTGCGCGCGCTCGTCGTCGTCGGCGCGGTGATCGCCCATGCGGCGAACGCGCAGACACCGGCGTTCGAGCGCGTCGCCGAGCCGAGTGCTCCACCGCGGCAAACGTCCGTCGACCTCGGCGCGGGTGTCGTGCTGACGCTCGACGCCGGACGCCTGGTGACCTCGAACGGCACCGTCGTCGCGTCGACGGCTGCCGGTGGAACGGGCGCCGTCCGCGCGTTCGCCCTGCATCCGCACGGCACGCTGTTCGTCGCCTGCGAGCGCGGGCTGTTCGTCCTCGACGCCGCGCACGTCGTCCTCGACGCGGCCGAACTGCGCGACGGCGTGCCGCCGGGTTCGCCGTGCGGCGTCGTCGTCGACGACGAACGGCGGCTCTGGCTCTGCACGACCGAGGCGTTCGGCGTCGTCGAGCCGCGCTTCGGGTTCGGGCGCACGCTGTCGGCCGCCGACGGCGCGCCGCCGCCGCCGTACACGGGACTCTCGGTCGCCGCCGATGGGCGGCTCCTCGTGCACGCGGCCGACGGGGTGTTCGCGTATCGGAAGGACGTCGGCCCGCCACCGACGCTCGACGCGGCGACCGGCGGCGTGACGTTACGCATGCGACGACGCAACCATCACCTGCTGACGCCGATCGGCGCCGACGGGATCCGCGGGTTGCCGCCGGGACGCCACGCCGTCGAGGTCTTCGCGTTCGACCGCGACCTCCGTGCGACGCGCGTCGAGGAACGCGTCGTCGACGTTCCGTATCCGAAGGCGCTGGACCGTCGCATGCTGCCGCTGCTCGCCGTCGGCGGTGTCGCCGTGATCTTCGTCGCGTGCTGCGTGATCGCGCGGCGCCGCGCCGGTGCGGGGCCGTGGTTCGGTCGCGCCGTCGCGACGACCGCGATCGTCACCGTCGTCGGGTTGCAGGTGCTCGCCGCGTTCCTCGGCTACGGACGCAGTTGGCCGTTCGTCGGCTTCTCGATGTACACGGAGAACTGGCACGAGGGTTCGGTGCTGCATCGCCCGCAGCTCGTCGCGCTGCGCGCCGACGGATCGGCGCGCGAGCTGACGACGGCCGACGCCGGCATCGTGCAGGACGGCTATTGGCAGGTGCTCGCCGAACTGCTGCACGGCGACGACGCGGCGCGTGACGCGTTCCTCGCGCGGATCGAGTCGTTGCGGCGCGATCCGAGTGGGCCGTTCGTCGGGTTTGCGCTGCTCGACGGACGGATCCGATTGACGGCGAGCGGACCCGTCGAGGTCGCGCCGACGGTCATGGTCCGCCATCCGGTGCGAGGGCCGCGATGAACGCGTTCGAGCGGTTCTGGTTCACGCCGGTGCCGGCGGAGCGTCTCGGTGCGTTCCGCGCGCTGGTCTGCGGCGTCGGTCTCTACGACGTGCTGCTGTACGCGCCGCTCGTGTTCACCGACGCGGCCGCCGTCGACGCCGGTGTCGGGGTCCGACCGTGGCACCCGATCCTGCTGATGGACGTGCTCGGGCTCGGCCCGGTCGGGATGGATCAGGCGAACGCGCTGTTCACGGTCGCCGTCGTCGCACTGGCGCTCGGTGCGTTCGGCGTGCTGTCGCGCGTCTCGTGCGCGATCGGCGCGCTCGCGTTCCTGTGGTGGACCGGGCTCGCCTATTCGTTCGGCAAGCCGCACCACGACAAGGTCGCGCTGGCGTTCGCGCTGTGCTCGCTGCCGTTCGCGCGGGTCGGTGCCGCCGTGTCGATCGACGCGATCGTCGCGGCCGTCGTGCGAGCGCGGCGCGGGTTCGCGAGTGCGATCGACGCGCGGACGCCATTGGAGGTCAGCGGAGTTCCGATCCGGCTGACGCAGGTCACGATCGCGATTGGCTACTTCGGCGCAGGTGCTGCGAAGGTCGTGCTCGGCGGGCCGGACTGGTTCAACGGCTACACGCTGCAAGGGATCATGCTCGGCCACGACGCCGAGTGGTCGCGCGCGTTCGCGGCGAGTCCGTTCCTGTGTCAGGTGCAGAGCCTCGGACTCGTGTTCGTGCAGGTCGCGTTCCCGCTGGTGTTCTTCGTGCCGCGCGCGCGGTGGTTCTTCCTGCCGGCGGCGGCCGGGTTCCATCTGATGACGTGGAAGACGATGGACACCGGGCCGTACCTGCGGCTGTGGCTGCTGCTGTTCGCATTCGTCCCGATGGAACGGGTTCCGAGTGCGATGCGCGGCTGGCTGACCGGTGGGGGATGGCGCGCGGTGCTCGCGTTCGCGGCGGCGATCCTGCTGCCGGTGCTCGTCGTGTCGATCGTCGACGTCGTCGTCCCGACGTGGGCGCTGGTCGGCGCCGGCGTGCCGCTCGTCCTGGCAGCCACGCTGTTCGTCATGCCCGGTGCGCGCGTCGCGTTCGTGACCGATGGCGGGTGCCGCTTGTGTCGCTCGACGGCGGCGCTGATCCGCGGGCTCGACTTCGCGCGGCGTGTCACGTTCGTCGACGGCAACGACGCGGTGGCGTTGACGCAGCGGACGCCGCCGCTCGATCCCGAAGCGTGCGTGCGCACCGTGCACCTCGTCGACGCGGCTGGCCGCGTCCGCACCGGGTTCGACGCGTACCGGTCGCTCGCATGGCGACTGCCGGTCGTCGTACCGCTGGTGCCGCTGCTGTACGTCCCGCCGGTCGCGTGGCTCGGCGCCCGCGTCTATGCGGCCGTTGCCGCGCGGCGACTGCGTGTCGGCTGCGGGGTGCCGCGGCGGGGGACCGCCGAAGTTCCGCGCGCTTCGTGACGTTCGCGGATCTCGGGGTAAGAGGCCGTCGATGACGCGCGATCCGTTGGCCGAGACCTTCGAACGCTGGCAACGCGGCGGCGACCTCGACGCGCTGGCGGCCGTGTTCGACGCGACGGCACCGGAACTGCTGCGCGTGGCGCGCCATCTCGCGCCCGACGCGGCGACGGCCGAGGACCTCGTGCAGACGACGTTCCTCGAAGTGCTGCGCCATCCGCGGCGGTTCGACGCGAGCCGGCCGCTCGTGCCGTGGCTCGTCGGCATCCTGACGCGGCAGGCGGCCAAACTGTCGCGCAGTACGCGGCGAGTCGAGACGGGTGGCGAGCCGGTCGAACTCGTGGATCGCGATCCGAAGCCGGACGACCGAGCCGCGGCCGGCGAGTTGACGATGGCCGTGGCGACGGCGCTCGGCGAACTGGAAGAGCCCTACGCCAGCGTCGTCCGCGCGCATCTCGTCGACGGTGCGCGCCCGACCGATCTCGCCGTCGCCTGGTCGCGTGCGCCGGGCACCGTTCGGATGCAGTTGAGCCGCGGGCTCGCGCTGCTGCGCCGCGCGCTGCCGCCGGGACTCGTCGTCCCGCTCGCCGTTTCCCGCGCGCAAGCGCTCGATCGCGTGCGCGGCGCCGTCCTC
>JAEYTU010000096.1 GCA_023433825.1 Planctomycetota bacterium | reverse complement strand
GCTGACGGCCGTGCGGCCGTACAAGCCCGCGATGACGCCGCTGCACGCGTTCGCGACGATGCATCGAATGCGCGACGGTTTCGATCCGCAGGTCCTGCAGTTCTTCGTCCACGTCGTCGGGATCTTTCCGTTCGGCACACGCGTGCTGCTCGACGACGGCGAGGAAGCCGTCGTCGTTGCGCACGGCTCCGCGCCACTGCGACCCCGCGTCCGGCTGCTGCGGTGGGATCACAACCGCACGATCGAGTTCGAGGCCGGCGCGCTCGTCGACGGCGTTCGCATGCCGGCGATCCAAGCCGTGATCGGCGCCGGGACGATGGTCACGATTCCGCAGGAAGGTCGCTCGGACGCGGCCGAACGCGCACCCGCCGAGGCGAAGTCCAACGCGACGTCGTCCGACGATGCGTGCGCCTGCACGATCGTCACCGACGTCGCGCCGCCAGCCGTCGGCCCCGCGCCGACGACGTCGTCCTGACGCCGTTCGCGCCGTTCGTGCGGCTTCGCCGGGGCCGCAGCGCATGGCGACTATGCTCCGCCGCCGCCCGATGAGTCGCATCGCATTCCACTGGGCGCCGTGTCCGATGCCGACGGCAGCTCCCGACGACGCCGTCGTCGTCGTCGCCGCGGACCTCGACGCTCCGACCGCCGCACGCGAGCGTTGGATGCAGTCGCTGACCGCGGCCGAGCACGCGCGCGCGCAGCGGTTCCGATTCGACCGCGACCGGGATCGACATCGCGCCGGGCGCGGGCTGCTGCGCCACCTGCTCGGCGCGCTGCTCGGCGCCGACCCGGCCGCGATCGCGTTCCACGCCGGCCCGCGGGGCAAGCCGTACCTGGCCCCGCACGGCGCGCCGCAACCGTTGTGGTTCAACATGTCCGACGCCGACGGCTTGGCGTTGTTCGCGTTCAGCCGACGTGCCGAGGTCGGCGTCGACGTCGAGCGCCAGCGCCCACTGCCGGAGCTCGAAACGATTGCCGCGACGAGCTTGGCGCCGATCGAACGCGCGACGCTCGCCGCGCTTCCCGACGACGAACGGTTGCGTGCCTTCTACCGACTGTGGACGCGGAAGGAGGGGTACTTGAAGGCGACCGGCGATGGCTTGCTGGCACCGCTGCAAGCGTTCGCCGTCAGCTGCCGCGCCGACGAGCCGGCGGCGTTGCTGCACGCCGACGCCGACCCACACGCCGCCGCGCGCTGGCGTCTGCACGCGCTCGAACCGGCGGCCGAATTCGTCGGCACAGCCGTCGTCGCGGCCGACGGACTTCGCGTCGTCTGCGGTGTCGTCGATCGCTGACGCAGATCGCGGCCGGAGATCGCCGACGGGGATCGCGGACGGATCTGACGCCGCCGCTTTCTAGGCACCCCACCCGCGGCTAGCCTTCGCCGCCTTCGCCGATGGACGATCAGGAACGCATCAAGGCCTTTCTCGCCGGCTCGCCGCACGCCGTGATCGGCGCGTCCCCGAACCGCGAGAAGTACGGCAACAAGGTCCTCCGCACCTATTTGCAGCGCCAGATGCCGGTGTACTGCGTGCACCCCAGCCAGGACGTCATCGAAGGCGTGCCCTGCCATCGCAGCCTCGCCGAACTGCCCGAGAAACCGCACGGCGTGTCGATCATCACGCCGCATCAGGTGACCGAACGGATCGTCGAGGAGTGCGCGACGCTCGGCATTCGACACCTTTGGATGCAGCCCGGCGCCGAGTCGGAAGCCGCGTTGACCCGAGCCGCCGAACTCGGCCTGGACGTGATCGCGGGCGGACCATGCCTGCTCGTCGCGCTCCGTTTCAAGGAGCAGGGCTGATCCGCCTTGACGGCTCCCGGCCCCGTGACGCGCAGGTCCGCATCGAACCGACCGAGTGATGCCGTCGGCGTCGACGCGTCGCGGCGTGCGGCCGCGCGGCGATGACGACCTCTGCTCTCGGCCGCCGCCTGCCGGTCACCGCCTTCGTGCTGTTCGCGATGGCGGCCATCGTCGGCGTTGCCGGCGGCGTCCTCAGCTACGGCTTTCAGGAAGCCGTTCGTTGGCTGCAACTGATCGCCGTCGGTGATGGCAGCACGATCGCAGACGCCGGCAAGCGCCTCGACTGGTGGATGCGGATCGTGGTGCCGACCGCGGGCGGCGTCGTCGCGGGCGTCGTGCTGCTGTTCGTGGTCCGCGGCAGTCCGTTCGGCGTCACCGACATCGTCGAACTCGTCTACACGCGCCGCGGCCGAATCCATGCCGGACCGTCCGCGCTGCAGATCGTCTCGTCGGCGACGTCGATCGCGACCGGCAGCAGCATCGGCAAGGAAGGCCCGAACTCGCAGCTCGCAGCGACGGTCGGAGCACTGCTCGCGCACTGGTTCAAGGCCAGCACACGAACGCGCGCCGTGCTGCTCGGGTGCGGCGTCGCCGCCGGGATGGCGACGTCGTACGGCGCGCCGATCGCCGGCGCGTTGTTCGTCATGGAGGTCGTCCTCGGCAACTTCGCGATGGACGTCTTCGCGCCGATCGTCGTCGCAT
>JAEYTU010000033.1 GCA_023433825.1 Planctomycetota bacterium | reverse complement strand
GCGCGATACATCGCGCCGGTGTCGAGGTATGCGAACCCGAGTTTCTGAGCCAGCATCCGGGCCACCGTGCTCTTGCCGGCGCCGGATGGTCCATCGATCGCGACGACGTCGATCGCGGGCGTGGATGGCTCTGGGTTCGTGGTCATCGAGAAGGGGTGGCTCCCGCACGCCGTGCTGCGGCGGCACAGGAAAAGGGCGGCGAGCATAGCGAGGCGACGCGCGCGGGTCGGGCGGAAATTTCGCCGCCGAGCGCGCGACGGCCCGTGACCGCCGGCGCATGGGCACCTAACCGTCCGTCGAACGCGGCGCCGAGCAGACCGGCACGGATCGTGGCCGTGGTCTACCTTGACGCTCGCCCCACCGTCAGCTCACGGCCAATGCCCATGAACGAAACCCGAGCACCGTTGCGTCGCGTGACGAATCGCGGCACGAGCAGCCGAACGCCGACTCGATCGTGGCTCGCCGGCGTCGCTTGGACCGCGTGCGTCGCCACGGTCTCTGCACAAGCGCCGGCGTTCGACCGCGCCGACGACCGCGACCACGTCGTCCGAAAGAACGGCAAGGTCGAATCGGGCCGGATCCACCGCCCGTTCGACCAAAAGGAACTGCTGGTCCTCGCGAACGGCCGCCGGACTCGCGTGCCGCGCGCCGACGTCGAGCGGGTCGAGACCGTCGCCGACGTCGTCGCCGAGTTTCTCCGGCGCCGTCAGGTCCGACCGGCCGGCGCGGCCGCCAGCTACGACTGGATCCTCGTCGAATGGGCGATCGCCAACCGGCTCCCGCGGCTCGCCCGGCTGCAGGCGATGGAGATCCTGTTCCAGGATCCCGACCACGTCGCGGCGCGGACGCTGCTCGGGCATCGCGCCTCGAACGCCGGCTGGCTGTGGCCGGTCGGCGACGACGGCAAGCAGTTCGTCAGCCTGACCGAACTCGATGCGCGCCATTCGTCGTTCGCGCGCGGCCACGTCCTCCGCAGCGAGCACTTCCAACTCCAGACCGACGCCGACCTCGCGACGGCGGTCGGCGTGCTGTTCGACCTCGAGACCCTGCACGCGGAATGGATCCGACGGTTCGGCCAGCGGATGAACCTCAGCGCGATCGGCGCGCCGATCGACGTCCATGTCCACCGCGACCGCGAGGCGTTCCCCGGGCGGAATCGCGACCGACGGCCGTACTACGACCCCCCGGGATCGGGTGACATCGCCTACGCGTGGCTCGGCCCGGGCGGCGATCGTCGCGCGCTGCTCGCCGTCGTCGTGCAGCCGCTGCTGTACCGGACGCTGGCCGAGACGTTCACCGTCGATCCGCAGCGCCGGCACGTCTGCACGTGGGTCGAGATCGGCCTCGGGTCGTACGTCGCGAGCCTGCTCGATGGACCGCCGGGGCGGATGCGCGTCGGGATCCCGAAGCTGCCGGCCGACGAGCGCCTGACCGCGCTCCGCGGGCGCGCGCCGGACCTGAAGAACCTGACGCACGTCCCGTACGCGCGGCTGTTCGACACCGACGAGGAGGCCCTCGCCGCATGGGGTCGGATGGCGGCGTTCGTCCACTTCCTGATGCTCCCGGATCGCGGGCACGAGGACGCGTTCCTTCGGTTCGTCGTCGCGGCGTTCCGCGACGGCAAGGGCGACAGCAGTCGAGAGCTCGATCGCGCGCTCGGAACGCCGGTCGAACGCCTCGACCCGCCGTTCCTCGCGTGGCTTCACTCAGGCTGAGTGACGGTTCGATCGTCGTCGAACGTGCGCGGCGGCGGATCCGGGAGCACACGGCCGTCGGCGCCGAAGAAGCGGATCGTGTCGCCGTCGCGGACGTCGTGCCGCAGATGGACGAAGCCGTCGTCGAACGCCGGCAACACGCAGTACTCGCCGCCGCCCGGGAGCACGCCACGCGACGTCTTGTGGATGTGGCCGAACAGCAAGAGGTCGACGCCGAGCGCGGACACCGCGTCGACGGCGGTCAACGTCGGATCGAACCGTGACGGCATCGTCGTTCGATCGGTCTTCATGCTGCTCCGCCGCGCGCCGCGTGCGAGGAACAGCGCGCACGACAGCGGCATCGTTCGCAGCAGGAACGTGAACCACCCGCTCCGCAGCCAGCGCTTGCTGCGCAGGTAGGCCTCGTCGCGCAGCAGCAGTTCGTCGCCGTGCAACGCCAGGACGTCGCGACGACCGAGGCGCAGGCGCAGGCCGCCGGGAACGATCCGGACCCCGGTCGCCTTCGCGTAGTGGCGGTCCAGCATGAAGTCGCGGTTGCCGTGCAGGATCGTCAGGGACACGCCGGCGTCGACGGCCGCACGCATCGCGTCGGCGACCTCGCCGAACCGACCGATGCGCAGTTGGCGGATCCCGACGAACCAGTCGTAGACGTCGCCGAGCAGCAACACGCGCGTCGCGGCCGCGTCCTCGGCGGCGACCGCGAGCAACGACTTCAGTCCGTCGAACGCGCGCCCGCCCTGCTCGGGGATGTGCAGGTCCGACGCGACGAACGTCCGCGGACGGGCGTCGTCGTGTGCCGTCTCGATCGGCGTGCCGAGGACGTTCATCGGTCGTCCGACACGGCGACGAAGATCCCGCTCCACGGGTCGAGCGTCAGACGATGACTCGCCGCCTTCGCGTGCTTTGCGCCGGTTCGCAGGTCGGTCAGGGCGACGGCGCGCGGGAAGACGACTTCGACTTCGCGCGGCGGTCGAGTTGCGAGTTGCGCGAGCAGTTCCGGAGCGTCGAGCGCATTCAGCCGGATCGCGAGACACGCCTGGCCCTCGCGATCGCGCAGCGACAGCCGCTCGATGCAGGTCGGCAGCCCGGCGCCGCGGACGAGGACCGGCGGTTCGACACCGGCGCGATCGACGATCGAACGGACGCGCCGCCGCAACGCGACGGCGGGCTCGTGACGCGCCGGATCGAGACGCCACGACGCGTACTCGCAGACGGCGAGATTCAGATAGACGGCGCGGCCGCGGCCGACGGCGCGTTCGACGTGGATCCGGTGCTCGCCCACGGTGTCTGCGATCGCCCCGTGCACGGCGGCCTCCGCGGCCGCGACGCCGTCTGCGAGACGGCCGCGCGCCGACGCGCGACCTTCGCGAACGAACGTGTCGACACCGACCAGACTGCGACCCGCGATGCCGAACGTCGCATCGAGCCCGGCCGTCGCGCGACGCACGCCGTGCTCGTCGTAGATCGCCGTCGAATGGTCGGCGAGGACGTGTCCGCCACCGGTCGCGTATGCGGTGACCGCCGCGCAAGCCGCGTCCGACAGCGCGATCGTCGCCGGCAGCACGAGCAGGCGCGGCGGCGCGGCGGCGAGACGTTCGCGCAGATCGACGTCGGCGACGAACTCGGGCTGCAGACCGAGATCCTCGAACAAGCGCAGCCACGATCGGCGGGCTGCCTGACTCGTGCTGTGCGTCGCCTCGTGACTGCTGAGTCGCTGGATCCACGTCGCGCCGTCGCGTTCGGCGTCGAGCATCCACCAGACGCGGACCGATGCCTGCGACTCGACGATCCATACCGGTGCGCGGACGACGGTCGCACCGGCAAGGCGGTCGGCCGCACCGCGCAGCGATTCGATCGCGTCACGCAGCGCAGTGCCGAATCGAGTCGGCGTGGCGTCGCCGTCGAGGACGTCACCGGTGCACCAGACGACGACGCCGGCCATCCCATGCGCGATCGCGTCGGCGAGCGCCGCACGGACGCGCCCGTCGTACTCGGACGCATTCGTCTCTGGCGGTGGCGCGAACAACGTCGCGACTTGCCAGGCGTCCTTCGGCGCGAAGCACTGCGCGAGGTCACGCGCGCCGCCGATGTCGTAGGCCTCGTAGAAGGTCATGCCCGGCAGCAGCCGTCGGTAGTCGTGACCACCGTAGGCCGACGGTGGCTGGATGCCGGTCAGTCCGACCGGCAGCGTCGGGGCGGCCGCGCGGGTCTGCGCGAGCAGCAGGTCGACGACGCGCGCCAATTCGGCGTCCATGAACTCGCGATGCTCGGCCCACGGCCGCAGGCTCGCCGGAAGGAGCCGCGTCTGGAACTCGCGCGCGCGGATCTGGTCGGCGGTCGCAGGCATCAACGTCGCGAAGTCGGCGCGCGGAACGCCGTACGCCGTCGCCAGCGCGTCGACGTCGCGCAGCCGTTGGCGCACGAACGCGCGGAAACCCGCCAGCGTCGCATCGCTCATGCACAGGTCGAGCGGGTTCGCGTGCGTCGTGACCGAGATCTCGTCGCCGAGCGACGCGGCGATCGGGTGCTGCGGCAGGGCGCGCGACAACTTCTCGTTCAGCGTCGCGACCAGAGCGTCGGTGGTCGCCGACTGCGCGAGCACGTGCGGCCGAACGAGCGTTTGCGGATCGCGGTCGGCGAGGTACGCATCACGGACGCGATGCCAGTCGGCGTCGCGAAGTTCGAGGATGCCCTTGCCAGCCGCCTGATCGCGGTAGAACCGCAACCCGTGCGCGCCGGGCCAGCTCGGATCCTCGTCGGCCGAGACGCTGACGGCCGTGCAGGAAAGCGCCCGGATGGCCTCTGCGAGGCGAGCGTCGCGAGCCGGCCCGCCGTGCATCCAGAGGATCGTCTCGAACCGCTCCGGCGCTGCGACCGGTGGACGCTGTGCGGCGAGCACGCCCGCGCACAGCAGGCCGACGGCCACACGCCTCATTCGATCCCGTAGTCCTTCAGCTTCTCCCACAGCACCTTGCGGCTGATGCCGAGGACCGACGCCGCTTTCGTCCGATGACCGCCGACGCCGCGCAGCACGTGCTTCAGGTGTTCGCGCTCGGCTTCGACCATGACCTCGCGCAGGGAGCGCAACTCGCTCGGCGGTTCGAGCGCGGCCCGGCGCGTCTTGTCGACCGGCAGCAGGTGCTCCTTGCGAAGCACGGTCGCCCCACCGGCCATCGCGATCGCCTGCGCGACGTGGTTCTCCAACTCGCGGACGTTGCCCGGCCACGAGTAGTTCGCCATCGCCTCGAGCACGTCGGTCTTGATCGTGTACCCGCGCCCTTCGGACATCCGGCGGACGAAGTGCTGCGCCAGCAGGGCGACGTCGCCATCGCGTTCGCGGAGCGGCGGCAACCGAACGGGGACGACGTTCAGTCGGTAGTAAAGGTCCTCGCGAAACTTGCCGGCCTTCACGTGATCGATCAGCGGCACCTTCGTCGCGGCGACGACGCGGATGTCGACTTCGATCGTCTGCTCGCCGCCGACGCGCTCGAACTCGCGCTCCTGCAGGACGCGCAGCAGCTTGACCTGGGTCGGCATCGGCATGTCGTCGATGTCGTCGAGGAACAGCGTGCCGGTGTCGGCGAGTTCGAACCGGCCGCGGCGCAGCTTCTGGGCGTCGGTGAACGCGCCGCGCTCGTGGCCGAACAGTTCGGTCTCGAGCAGCGTGTCCGGGAGCGCGCCACACGACAGCGCGACGAACGGGCGGTCGGCGCGGCGCGACAGCTTGTGGATCGCCTTCGCGATGCACTCCTTGCCGGTGCCGCTCTCGCCGGTGATCAGCACGGACGCCTCGGTCGGGGCAACGGTTCGGACGATCTTGAAGACGTCCTGCATCGAGCGGCTCTGACCGATGACGCCCGGGAGTCCCTTTCCGCCGGCGAGGTCGTCGCGCAGCTTCTGGTTCTCGTCGAGCAGCGTGCGATACCGACCGACACGGCGCAGTCGCTCGACGACCGTCTCGTTCAAGAACGGCTTCTGGACGTAGTCGTCGGCGCCGAGACGCATCGCCTCGACGGCCTGCTCGATCGTCGCGTAGGCCGTGATCAGGATGACTTCGGTGTCCGGGCGTCCGGTCTTCGCGGCCTTCAACACCTGCAACCCGTCGGCGCCGGGAAGACGCAAGTCGGTGATCACGCAGTCGAAGACGCGCTCGTGCAGGATCCGCAGCGCCTCGGATCCGTCCCCCGTGTAGGTGACGTCGTGGCCCTCAGCCTCGAGGTCGTCGGTCAGGGTTACGGCGATCGTCTTCTCGTCTTCCACCAGGAGGATGTTCATCCCGTCGTTCCGTCGTGTCCGTTGCTCGTGTCATCCGAGCGTGAAGTTCCGAACCGAACCATACGACCCGGTCACCGCCGCCACCCACCGCGCGTTCGAGCGCGGTTTCGGCCTGCGCGAGCAGGGTCTCGAAGAACAGCGTGTCCTGGTCCTCGCACGATGCGCCGCCGACGCTGAGCGTCACCGGCACCGTCTGCTCGCCGGACGCGACCTCGAGTTGCGAGAACGCCATGCACAGACGCTCGGCGACGACGCGGGCTTGCTCGCGCGCCGTGTGCGGCAGCACGAGCAGGAAACGGTCGTCGGCGACCAGTCCGAGGTGGTCTGCGCCGCGCGTCTTGTCGCGGACCAGTCGGGCGAACGCGCGGCGGACCTGGTCGCGAAGGTCCGCACCGTGCAGGTCGGCGAGCGTCGCCAACCGATCGGGCTGCATCAGCAGGCAGGACACCGGGAAGTGGTACCGACGCGCGCGCGCGAACTCGGTCTTCATCAGGTGCAGGATCTGCGCCTGACTGAACGGCGAGCCGGCGATCTGCAGGTTCGGCTCCCGCGACCCTCCCGACCGACCACCGCCGGTCCGGAACCCTGGCTTCGTCATGTTTCCTCGTCTGGTTCCAGATGCAGTCGTGCCGACGACCGGAAACCACCCGTGGCTCGCAAGACCGCCCGCACCGCGCGCACGGTAGCGAGCGTGCGCAAAAAAATGCGCGACCCCGGCCGGTCAGTGCCGAGGTCGCGCGAAAGGGAAGGCTATGGAATGGAGAGGGCGGTTAGGGAGGGGGATACTGGTCTCCACCCCACAGCCTGTCCCTGTGGGTGTTTCAGTCTTGCGGGCAGAAGCGACTCCACCCGTTCGGTTGCGTTGCGCTCGCGGATCCACGCGAAGGCGCGGGAGTCTACCGCGAAGCCGAAGCGCTGCGGGGAGCAGCGCGGGTTTCGGCGGCGTCGACTGCGGGAGAGCCGATCGCGGGAGAGCCGCTTCTGGAAGCGCGCGGCAGTTTCGAAGGAGCACTTCCGAAGCTTCGAGAGCCACCGTGGCACCAGTCGCTCTCGAACCGGAACGGCGCGAGATCATGCCCCCCGTCCCCAGGATTTCAACAGACCCTCCACAGGTTTTCCGCCGACCTTCCACCCCCGAAATTGGCGCTCGCGACGACGCGCTACCTGGCGACGAACACTCCGGGCAGCACCTCGCGCAGCCATGTGCTGACGACATAGATGTCGGCCTCGGGGAACCGGGCCTTCGCGAGGATCAGCAGCAGCAGGACGAACGCGGTCCAGATCGACAGGAACAAGGCCTGCGCGACCAGCCGCGCGGCCAGCGCCTTCGCCCGCATCTGCACGCGCGGCCCGGGCATCTCCCGCCCCCCACGCAGGATCCAGTCGCGTTGGGCGCGCAGCCCCCGGCTGATCAGATCGTCCTGGCCGGCGTCGGAGGCGACGACGGCGTCGACGACCTCACGCCATGGGTAGTTGTCCGAGCGGGAGAGCACGAGCTTCTGAAGGTCCTGGAGCGTCCGCTTCGGCACCGTGCCTGCCATCAGTCGATGGGAGGCTTCGAACATCCGGAGCACTTCGGGATCTTGGCCGGCTTGGTCTTGGTCCACGGCGCACGATTACCACAGCGCGCACGGACGTCGGTAGCGCGAAGAGCGCCGCCCAGCGGCCGGTTAGCCTCCCCCGCATGTTCCTTCCGTGGGATCGCGACGAGCGGCTCCAGATGCAGTTCGAAGAGCTGGCCAGCGGCCTCGCGGCGGGTCTGTCACCCGCGGAACTCGGCGGAGCGGCGAACGCGGCGGGCCTCTGGCGTTCGCTCGGGATCGCCGTCGGCGACCTGGATCCGGTCGAGATCGCGATCTTCGACGCGGCCGAGCGTGCCGGCACGCTGCCGGATGCGCTCCGCGCTCGCGCGAAGGCCCGCGGCGCGCGCGCCGCGCTCGCTCGCAGGCTCGTCGACGCGATCGCCTATCCGGTGCTTCTGATCCTGACGGCGATCGGCGTCGCGATCCTGCTGTCGATGATCGGCAGCCCCCACCGCGGTTCGTCGTGGGGCTTCCCGGTCGTCGTCACCGCTGTCGTCGTCGCCGTGGTCCTGTTCCTGCGCCGCGCCTCGCACTCCGAACGCAGCCGACGGTGGCCGATCCTCGGCCCGCTGCTGCGCGACCGCGGCCTGCTGCCGTACTTGCACGCCCTGCACGATCTCTACGACGCCGGGATTCCGCTCCGCGACGCCCACGAAGCGGCGACGCGAACGATCCCGTTCGAGTGGCTGCGCATGCGGATGTTCGTCGCCGGGGAACGCCTCGGCGCCGGCGAGCCGTTCGTCGAGAGCCTCGGCCATGCAGACGCACTCGACGAGGAGACCCGGCGGATCCTCGGCCCGGCCGAGCGGGCCGGCGACCTGTCGAATGCGCTGAAACGCGCCGCCGCGCGACGCCAGGACACGTTCGAACGCGGCCTCGCCCGCCTGGCGCGCATCGCACGGATCGTCGCGATGTTGATCGCGATCGGCATCGTCCTCCGCTTCGTGACGTCGTTCTGGCTCGGCTTCTACCGCGGGATGTGACGTGCGCATCGCAGCCCGCGCTCGGGCCGCAGCCCATCGCGGCCCTCGTCGGGCCGCAGCCCACGGGCCTTCGCTGGCGCGAAGGCCCTGAGCTTCGGGCCGCGATGGGACAATGCTTGCTGGGGCCTCCCGTGCCGCTCGCGACACCGTCGGCAAGCGGCCGTTGCCTGGGAACGAACTCGACAAACTGTTGCGCCCGCGAGGAATCGCGGCACTACCGGCCCATCGCGCGGACGTCGGCACCTGCGGTCCTCGCCGGGCGCTCCGGACACGACATGGGGGGCGATTTTCGATGAACGAGCCTGACATTCCGCCGCCTGGTGGGCTCCAACCGCCCGTGCCGGAGACCCACGACGAACGCGAGACGGTTGGCCCGCTGATCAGCGAGGCCGAGCAGGCGCTGCTGGCGCAGTGCCGAGCCGGCGACGCGCAGGCGTTCCACGGGTTGCTGCGTCCGCACTTGGGCTCGCTGCTGGCGCTCGCGCGCCGGCTCGTCGGCGATCGCCATTCCGCGGAGGACCTCGTCCAGGAGACCCTGGTCCGCGCGTTCCGCGGCATCGGGCAGTTCCGCGGCGACGCGAGCGTGCGCACGTGGCTGTTCCGGATCCTGATCCGCCTGTCGACCGAGCCGCGGCGGTTCGGGCACGGGCGCCGTCCGCAGGCGCTCCCCGACGTCGAGATCCCGAGCGCCGTCGGTCCGTGGCCCGAACACGACGCCGCGTCGCGCGAACTCGAGGACCGGGTCCGCGAGGGCATCGAGCGCCTTCCGGCGCGCCAGCGAACGGCCGTCCACCTGCGCGCCGTCGAAGGCATGGACTACGCGGCGATCGCCGCCGTGCTCGGCTGCTCGAATGCCGCCGCGCGGATGCTGGTCCTCGCGGCCCGTCAAACGTTGTCGCGCCGCCTCGGCGGCTGGTTGCAGCCATGACGCACGCGCACGACGCCTGCCCGCACGCCGACGCGATCGTCGCGCGCCACCTCGACGGTCACGACGATTCGACGCACGACGCGGCGTTCCTCGCCGATCACCTGCGTCAGTGCCGGCACTGCGCGACGGCGCTCGCGCGAGCGCGGCGGATCGACGCACTGGTCGCGACGACGGCGCCGGTCGAGGTCGACGACGCGACCGCGCGACGCTGGCTGACGCACGCGACGACGGTCGTCGACCCAGTCGTTCCGGCGCCGGTCGACACGCGAACGGGCCGACTGGTCCGCCTCGCCGCGGCGGCGTTGTTGCTCGCCGCGGGGTTCGCGCTCGCACGCCTCGTCCCGACGTCGCGGGAGTCGGGCGACGTCGTGCCACCACAGCGCGTCGCGACGTCACGATCCGAGATCGAACCGGCGCCGACGATCGAACCGCGCGACACCGGCGACACCGCCGACGAAGTCTTGCAGCCGTTCGAGATCGCGTTGCCGGAGGCCGGCGCCGCCCCGGCGCGGGCGCCGCTCGCGATCTCCGCCACGCCCGACTCGCCGACGACGCGGATGCGCACGGTCCTCGCCGCCGACCCGGCGACGCTGGAACTTCACGGTCTCGCCGTCGCATGGCTGCGCAGCGAAGCCCTCGGTCTTGGCACGCGCGGCATCCGCGGCGCCGGTGCGCGCGCCGCTCGCGAAGCGCGCGAAGCCGCCCTGCACGCCGCACTCGCAGCCGACCCGACGCGCCACGACGAACACTTCGGGCTGATCTGGCTCGCGACCAGTCGGACGACCGGTACCGACG
>JAEYTU010000029.1 GCA_023433825.1 Planctomycetota bacterium | reverse complement strand
ACGCCGGCGGACAGCTCCGAACGCAGGTCGGGCGCGATCTTGTAGGCGGGATGGAACGCACCGACGTACCGCACGAACGACAGCTCGGCGACGCGAGCGCGTTGCGCGGCGGTCATTCGCACGAGGTACGACTGCTCCGGCAGGTAGTGATGGATCCGCGCGCCCGTGGCCAGCACGCCAGCGCGGAACTCTTCGCAGACTTCGCTGCGGAACTGCACGACGAACAGTTCGTTGTCGGCGCGGGCCGCGAGTTCCGGCGGCACCGCCGGAACGGCGACGAGCGGGTCGAACGACGCGTAGTGGAGCAGGACTCGCGCGCCGGGTGCGACCGGCGCCGGAGCGGTCGGAGCGGGTAGGGGATTCGGCTCGACTTGCGCGAACGCAGTCGCAGCGAACGCAGTCAGGGACGAGGCGAGGAGGAAAGATTTCGCTACAGGCATGGTGACCTCGGGATCGGTGACGGTTCCGCGACGGGATCGCGCAGACGCGTCGGAGGCGGGCAGGAGCGGAGGATTCTGGGGGTCGCGCCCGCGGTGGCAAGCCCTGATCGTCACGTCGGCCGCATTCGAGCGGTGTTTCGAGTCAACGGTCGCCGTCGAGCAACGCGCGCACACGCTGGTCCCGCGCGCTGTTCCCGGTGGGACCGAACACCTGCGAACGGTCGAGCATCCGCTTGTCGATCGTCAGTCGATCGATGGGATTGCCGTCGAGGCCGACGCACTGCAGCCGCATGACCGGACCGTCGACCTCGACCGCGACGAACTGCCAGCCCGCGTACGCGGCTTCCAACTTCGTGTGATGGCGCAGCTCGTAGAGGCTCTTCCCGCCGCCGCCGCTGACGACGTAGATCGGCTCGCCGGGTTTGCCGAAGCGTTGGTAGTTGTGATCGTGACCACACAGATAGAGGTCGACGCGATACCGGCGCAGCAGCGGCGCGAGATGGCGGATCAGGTCACGACGATCGGTCTGGCGCGAGGCCGAAAACACCGGCGGGTGTGACAGGACGACGACCCACGGTTCGGCAGCGTGCGACAGTTCCTGCTCGAGGAACCGATAGGACGGGTGCGATGCATCGAACGTCCGATTCAGGTCGATCCCGATGAATCGCACCGGGCCGTCGCGGAACGAGAACATCCGCCGGTCGCCCGACACGCTGTTGGGCGCGACGACGAAGTTCTGCGTGAACGGCCGCGCGCGATTCGTGTCGTGGTCGTGGTTGCCGATCACGGCGTAGCACGGCGCCTGTCGCAGCAGATCTCCGAACGGGCGGAAGAAGCCGGCCGCGTAGTGACGGTGCTCGCCGTACGGGTAGATCACGTCGCCGACGTGGAACCACAGATCGACCGGCCACTTCGCCATCGCGCGGCCGACCGCCGTCACTTCGCCGGCATCGGGCAACCACTCGTAGCGCGCGGGCAGATACAGCGCCGGCGTGTCCTGCAGCCACGCCCACCAAGGGACCTTCCCCGAGTCGCCGACGACGAGGAAGCGGACGATTTGGGCGTCGTCGACGGCCGCCGTCCGCAGACGACCCGAGTCGAGCGATGCGCCGTCGGCGTCCCGCATCGTGAACGTGTATTCGCGTCCGGGACGCAGACCTTCGATCGGAACGGCGTGTCGTCGTGCCGTCGGCGACGCGACGCGCGCGACCAACTCCCCCATCGAATCGTGCACTTCGGCGACGAGGGCGCGCGGCGACGGCTCGATCCGCGCGAGCACGGCACGCGTCGGCTCGACGGCCTGCAGGTACGTGCCGGTCGAGAGCGGCGGGTTCGGCAACACCGGTAGGAACGCAGCGCCGACGACGAGCAGCCATCCGGCCGTCCGCGCGATTCGCCGCCCGCTCCCCGCAGATCGCGTCCCCGCGCCGTGACTCACTGCACGGTGACGGCGAGGCCGTTCGTCAGCGTCAGCGGCAGCGCGCGCGCGACGCCGGGTTCGAGCATCGCCGCCTGGAACTGCAGCGGCAGTCCGACGAGCGACAGGTTGTTCGGGATCGGCAGGGCGAACGTCGCGGTCCCCTCGGCGCGCAACAGATCGCCGTTCGACGTCGTCAGCGCGAACTGCACGAGCGGCTCGACGTGCAGCGAGCAACCGGCGACGCCGATCGGCGTCAGGTCGATCGACGCGAACGTCGGGTTCGCACCCAGCCACAGCGTCGTCGCGGCGTTCGGGACGGCGCCGTGCAGTTCGAGATGCAGCGTCGTCCCGATCGCAGCCGACGTCGCGGCGCCGAGGATCGGCAGACTGCCGAAGCGCCCGCGACAGCCGGCGCCGCGCGCCGTGACGCCCGGCGCATTGACGAACAACCGCACGGGCGTGCCGATGCTGCTCGACGACGAGAACCCGTGGAACCCCCAGAAGTCCTCACCGCCGGCGCGACCGTCGCCGTTGACCGTGTTGACGACCGTGAACACCTCGACGAGCCCCGGCGTCGCCGGCGCCGTGAACCCGTAGGTCCACGACCGGTTGTTGCTCTGACTCGCGAGCAGGTGCGTCGCGAAGCGGCCGCTCGGATCGACCTGCGAGTTCGTGCCGGCGGCGATCGTTCCGTTCGTCGCCTCGACGAGAAAGCCACCCCAGTTCTGCGCGTGCGTCTGACCACCGACGGCGCTCGTCGTGATCGAGATCGACTGGCTCGGCGTCAACACGAACTCGGTCGGCGCGAGCGTGACGGACAGACCGAGACCGCCCGGGAACGTGCGGTGACACTGACCGCACGATGCGACCTGTCGCGCGGCCTGGAACGGCACCGTTCCCATGATCCCGGTCGTGCCGGGGATCGCGCCGGTGCCGTAGGACGGCAGCGTCGTCGCGAGCGCGATGGCCGCCGGGACGACGAGGAGGACGAACGCGCGGGACGTGCGGGGCGTGCGGGAGTTCATGGTGCGAGTCTGCGGGGGCGGCAGGGAACGGCGGGGATCATGCTGCGCCTTCCACCGACCCGGAAGGGGACGCGCCCTCGCGCTCCGTCACGCCTGTGTCCCGTCGCCGACGTCGAGTCCGGCCGGCAGCGTCCCGTGACGCGCGACGACCGTCGTGTAGATCCCGCCGCGGACGTTGAAGACGCCCTTGACCTCGAAGAACACCGGATCGGTCGCAGCGACGAGATCGTCGAGCACCTGATTCGTCACGTCCTCGTGGAACGCGCCGCGATCGCGGAACGACCACAGGTAGAGCTTCAGCGACTTCAGCTCGACGCACTTCGCCGCCGGCACGTAGCGCATCGTGAACGTCGCGAAGTCCGGTTGGCCGGTCTTCGGGCACAGGCACGTGAACTCCGGGCACGTGAAACGGATCTCGAACGGACGCCCGGGGCGCGGGTTGGGGAAGGTGTCGAGCATGGGCAGTGGGGGGCCGGTCAGCGGCGTTCGTGCAGGACCAGATTCTTGCCGGAGAGGCGGATCCGCACGAGGTCGAGATAGGTCGTCTCGAGGTCTGCCGCGACCGCGACGCCGTCGTCGGCGACCTCGGCAAGGACGTAGCGCGCGACCGGCGGGCGGCTGCGGAGTTCGTCGCCGAGCGCGTGGACGTTCGCGGCGAGCAGGATCGGCGACGGAACGTGTCCATACGTCGCCAGCCCGGCGACGTCGTGCCGCTGCAGCTCCTCGCGCAGCACGACCGCCGGACCGGTTTCGTCGCGCAGTCCGTAGGTCTGACGTTCGACGCGCCACGGCAGCACGGTCCAGACCGCGAGCAGCGGCAACCCGAGCACGCAGACGACGAGGCGCGTGCGCGTTCGGGCGAAGTCGGCGATCAGAGCGGCCGGCACGAGGAACAACGGCAACAGGACCGGGAACGGCAGCGGGAAGAACGGCACGACGACCAACGTGGCCGCGGCGAGCAGTCCGAGGCCGGCGAGCAGCTTGCGATCGACGACGGTCGGCAGCGTGCCGGCGCGGACCCAACTCGCGACGGCCGGCGCGACGGCGACGACGAACAGCGGGACGGCTGGCAGCAGGTAGCGCGTCGGTCGCGATGGGAAGAACGTCAGCACGAGGATCGCGCCGATCGCGGCACCGGCGCAGATCCGCAGGAAGACCTCGACGTCGGCCACGGTCGCTTCGCGGCGCTCCTGTTCGCCGCGGAACTCGTGGAACGTCCACAAGCCGAGCGGCAGCAGGCACAGGACGGCGCGGCACCAGTACGCCGGCGTCTCGGCGATGTGCCGCCATTCGAACGTCGTCACGCGTCCGACGCTCTCGACCTCGGCGACCTCGATCAGTTCGCGAACGCCGCCGAGGTGCACGACGAGCGGGACGTAGTACGCGAGCGGCAGTGCCAGCATCGGCACGACGAACCACAGGCCGCCGCGCAGGTCGCGACGTCGCCACCAGATCGCGACCGCACCGAACAGAAACAGCAGGAACGGGGGTCCCTTGACCAGCAGTGCGGTCCCGGCCAGCAACCCCGCGGCGATCAGCGTGAACCTGCGCCGGGTCACGGCACCCTCCGCGAGCAGCAGCAGCGACGCCGCAGCCACGGCCGCGAAGACCGGATCGATCTCGACCTGCGGCATCGCCTCGACGACGACCGGGGACGTCAGGATCCCGAGCGCGCCAATCCATGCCGCGTCGGTGCCGCGGATCCGCCGCAGCGTGACGAACGCGAGCCACGCGAGCAGCCAGAACGCGACGACCGACGGCGCGCGCAGCGCCGCCTTCGACGGCCCGAACAGATGCTGTGCGGCGACGACGGCCCAGTAGTGCAGCGGGGGCTTCGCGAGCGTTCGTTCGCCGTTCAGCGTCGGCTCGAGCAATCGCCCGGTCTCGTACATCTCGACGGCGATCTGCGCGCGCCGGCCCTCGGTGCCGCGCCAGACGTCGACGGTCCACTGCGGGCCGGCCGCGAGCACGGCGACGACCAACAGCACCAACGGGACGAGGAGACGCACGTCAGCCGATCCGTGCGAGTCCGTCGCCGTTCTGCGCGCGGTGCAACGCGATGTTGCGGCCGTAGACGACGAAGCCGGTCAACTGGCCGAGGATGATCACGAGGTCGGCCTTCAGCACGCCGTAGGCGAGGACGAGCGTCGACGCGAGGATGCTGACGATCCAGAACGACATCGGGATCACGACACGCTTCGCGCGTTCGCTGGCGATCCACTGGATCAGGAACCGCACCGCGAACAATGCCTGGCCGAGCAGGCCGAGCGCGATCCACGGATTGTCGAACAGGCGTTCGAGCCAGCTCGCGGTCTCGGCGTCGTGCAGGAAGCCGATGATCATGATTCCTCCGTCACTTCGTAGTCGATGCGGCGCTTGCGGTACCAACGCACGGCGAAGCAGTCGTGCAGCCCGCGCAGCGCGCGATTGCCGATCCCGTACTTCGCGCGACCGGCGCGTCGCGGCCGATGATTGACCGGAAGTTCGACGACGCGGCCGCCGGCATCGCGGACCAACGTCGCGAGGAACCGGTGCATGCCGGCGAAGCGTGGGACGCGCAGCAGGAAACGCCGCCGGAACGCCTTGATGCCGCAGGCCGCGTCGGTCACGCGATCGCCGGTGACGAGATTGCGCACGCCATTGCCGACGCGCGACGAGACGCGGCGGACGACCGTGTCACGGCGGTTCGCGCGCACGCCACAGACGCCGTCCGCTGCGCCGGCTTCGAGGATCTCGAGCATCCGCACCAGGTCGCGCGGGTCGTTCTGCAAGTCGCCGTCGATCGTCATGACGACGTCCGAGCGGGCCATGTCGACGCCGGCGCACGTCGCCGCGCTCTGACCGCGCCGCGCGCCGAATGCAACGATGCGCAGCCAGTCGGCCGCGTTCGCGGTCTTCCACGCACGCAAGCGCGGAAGCGTCGCAT
>JAEYTU010000574.1 GCA_023433825.1 Planctomycetota bacterium | reverse complement strand
AGTTCGAGAGCAGGTACGTGTTGCCGCCGCTCGTCACGCTCGTCGGCGCACGCAACGTGTAGCCCTGCTGCGGCGTGTAGCTGCGCGTGAACGGCGTGGTGCCGTTCTTGCTGCCGTTCCGATCGGTCTCGTCGACGGTGATCCCGACGTTGCCGAGGCCGGTCGACGCAACGCTCAACGACGCCCATACCGGCGTGTAGTCGTCGCGTCCGAACCACGCGCTGCGATGAACGGTGTTGCCGGTGGCCGTTCCGCCGGACATGTGCATGCCAGTGCCGAGGAACGTCCGCGGATCGATCGGGTTGGCGACGACGCTGTGGTAGTCACCCCAGCGATTGCTCGGCGAGCCGTTGGCTCCGTTCGCGAGCGCATAGATCGACGCGCCCCCGAAGAACGGCGTGTAGTTGTCGGCCAGGAGTGCATACGTCGACACGTGTGCTGCCGCTGATCCTCCCGACATGACGACGGCGCCATGACCGAGGCTGTTCATCCCGACGGCCGGGTAGGCGAAGTCGTAGGTCGAGTTCCAGATGTCCTCGGTGCCGATGATCGTGCGATCGGCGGGGTTGAACACCTGGACGCGGACGTAGCTCTGCGGCCGCGACCCGCCATTGGCGTTCGAGGTCCAGAGGAACGCGACCTCCGCGTACACCGGGTTGACGTATCCGCTCGCGATCCGGTGATCGTCGAAGCCGAGCCAGTCACGGCCGTCGGGCCCCGGCGAGGAACCAGTGCCACTCGTCCAACTCGGGATCGTCCGATCGACGTCGGACGCCCGTCCCGAGCTGCCGTCGTCCCACCGGAAGATCCGCAGCGACGACGTGCTGTTGTGCGACGCCCAGTACATCGCCGTGCTGGCGTTGCCGGCGTAGGTCTGCGAGAACCGGTACGACGCGCCGCCGCCCATCGGGCCGCTGCCGCCGCTGCGGCGGTAGTACGAGGTGACGATCGACGAACCCTGGCGAAGCTGCGCGATCGGCATCCGCAGCACGACCGAGTTCTGGTAGCTGCTGCTCGCGTTGTAGACGTTCGTCGCGATGTAGACGTGGCTGCCGCTGAGGGCGATGTCCGGGAAGTCGAGCCAGTTGCCGGCGAGGTTGAACGTCGCGGCGTTCATGTAGATCGATTGCCAGATCCCGTTGCGCAGGTCGTCACGGTTGCGCGCCCACGCGAGGCGGAAGCCACCGGCGCCGGTCGACGCGCTGTAGCGGTACTGGATGAACCAGAACACCATCCCAAGGCGCTCGCCGATCACGCGCTGATCGCAGCAGGCGCCGCCGTCGACGGCCGGGAAGGTCGTGTACGGATTGACGTAGGTCCACGACATCCCGGAGTCGCGCGACAGAGCGCCGTAGGTGTTGCCCGTTGCGAACCACGTGTCACGCGACGCCGCGACCGACGGCTCACCGGGGTGCAGCAGTCCGGCGCCGACCGGACGATGGTCGCGATTCCGGAAGAACGTGAACGCACCGGCGAGCGGCCGCACGTGCGGATCGGCGATGACGGCCGGCGCGCTGTCCGGTTGCGGCAGGCCCGACTCGACGATCGGCACCGGCGGCATCCCGCCGATCGGTGCCTGTTGGAGGAACACGCGCGGCGGCTGCGGCACGTCGACATCGGTCGCGTGGTGCGTCGTCGGGTACACGATGACGGTCTCCGGCGGACCGGGGTCTTGGGCGAAGGCGGGAGCCGCGAGCAGCGCCAGGACGCTGGCCGCGAGGTGTCGACGCAAGGACGAGGTGGGACTCATGGTGGAGTGGGAATGCAGTCCGGCTCCCGGCGTGACGGCAGAAATGCGGTCCGATGGCGCCAGCGCTACACCTCTGCACCCGATGTGTCTCGCCGTCGCGCTGCTCGCCACCACCGCCCTCGCACTCTCCCCGCAAGAACCACTGTCCCCGCCGGTGCAGCCCGCATCGGCAGAAGCCGCGCAGCAGATCCGGAAGTTCGAGGTGCCGGCGGGCTTCACGATCGACCTCGTCGCCGCCGAGCCGATGCTCGCGAATCCAGTCGCGTTCCACGTCGACCCGCGCGGCCGGTTCTTCGTCGCCGAGACGTTCCGGATCAAACGCGGCGTGTTCGACATGCGCGACCACATGCCGTGGCTCGAGGCCGACCTCGGCGCGCGAACGGTCGCCGACCGCGCGGCGTGGACGGCGCGGCGGTGGCCAGACGCCGCGAAGGACTTCGGCCCGTTCGACGACCTCGTGCGACGGCTCGTCGATCGCGACGGTGACGGCCGGGTCGACGAGATGACGGTGTTCGCCGACGGCTTCTCGGCGCCGTTGCAGGGCATCGGGTCGGGCATTCTCGGACTTCGCGACGAGGTGCTCTACGCCTGCATTCCCGATCTCTGGCGCCTGCGCGACGACGACGACGACGGAGTCGCCGACCGCCGCGAGAAGGTCAGCACCGGATACGGCGTGCACTTCTCGCTGATCGGGCACGACCTGCACGGGCTGATCGTCGGCCCCGATCGCCGCCTGTACTTCTCGGTCGGCGACCGCGGCGCACACGTCGTGACCCGCGAGGGGCGGACGCTGTCGGTTCCCGATACCGGCGCCGTGTTCCGCTGCGAACTCGACGGCAGCGGGCTCGAACTGTTCGCGACCGGACTCCGCAACCCGCAGGAGCTCGCGTTCGACCGCCACGGGCTCCTGTTCACCGGCGACAACAACAGCGACAGCGCAGACCTTGCGCGTTGGGTGCACGTCGCCGAGGGCAGCGACTCCGGGTGGCGGATCGGCTACCAGTGGCTCGACTCGCGCGGGCCGTGGAACCGCGAACGGCTGTGGCATCTCGCCGACGAACGGCAACCCGCCTACCTGCTGCCGCCGATCGCGCACGTCGGCGCTGGCCCGGCCGGCCTCGCGTTCCACCCTGGCACCGGCCTGCCGCCGCGCTTCGCCGACACGTTCTTCCTGTGCGACTTCCGCGGCAGCGCTGCGATCTCGCGCGTCCACGCACTGCGGCACCAGCCGCTCGGCGCCGGTTTCGAGCTGACGCACCGCAGCTCGTTCGTCGGCGGGATGCTGTGCACCGACGTCGCGTTCGGCAGCCTGCCCGGGCTGTACGTCAGCGACTGGGTCGCCGGCTGGAACGGCACCGGGAAGGGCCGCATCTACCGCGTGCACGCCGCGGATCCGGCGACGAACGCCGCGGCGGCCGACACCGCCCGGCTGTTGCGCGAAGGAATGGCGAACCGGACGTCCGGCGCGCTGCTGGCGTTGCTCGACCATCGCGATCTGCGGATCCGTCAGGAGGCGCAGTTCGCGCTGACCGACCTTCCGCAACCGCCGCTCGACGAGATCGCCGCGCTCGCCGCGGCACCCGACCGTCGCGATGCGCGAGTTCACGCCGCGTTCGCACTGGCTGGGATCGCGCGCCGCAACCCAACCGCACTGACGCGACTCGCACCGCTGCTCGACGACGCCGAATCGGACATGCGTGCGCTCGGCTGTCGGCTGCTC
>JAEYTU010000200.1 GCA_023433825.1 Planctomycetota bacterium | reverse complement strand
GCGTAGCCGTAGCCGCGCTGACCGGGCGCTGCGACCGCAACGGCGTCGACCGCGCGTTCGAGCTGCAATCGGCTCATCGGACGAGGAAGTGCCGGCCGCTGCGGACGCGTTGCCGCCAGTACCCGAGCAGGTCGGCCATCGTCTGTTCGAACGTGAACACCGGTTCCCAGCCGGTGTGAGTCCGGAACTTCGTCGTGTCCGGCACCTGCAGGTCGGCGTCGATCGGACGCAGCCGGTCCGGGTCGACGACGACCTCGATGCTCGGCGCCGTCGACAACGACAGCAGGTGCTCCAGCATCGCGCCGACCGTGCAAGTGAACGCGCCGCCGATGTTGTAGTACTCGCCGGCGATCGGGCTCTTCGTGACGAGCAGGTGATAGGCGCGCACGGCGTCGCGGACGTCGGCCCACGTTCGCAGTGAATCGAGATTGCCGACCTTCAGGACCGGCGGGATCTCGCCTTCCTCGATCAATGCGATCTGCTTCGCGAACGTCGACTCGGCGAAGACGTCGCCGCGGCGTGGGCCGGTGTGCGTGAACATCCGCGTCGTGACGACGCACATCCCGTAGGCCTCGGCATAGAACCGGCCGACGAGATCGGTGCCGACCTTCGAGATCGCATAGGGCGATGCCGGGTGGAACGGCGCGTCCTCGCGGATCGGCAGTCGTTCGCGCGGGACGCGTCCGAACACTTCCGACGACGCGCAGACGTGGACGACCGGATGCCGCCCCGACGTGCGGATCGCTTCGAGCAGTCCCGCGGTGCCGAGTATGTTCGTCTGCAGCGTCTCGAGCGGCGCGTCGAAGCTGGTCTTCGGATAGCTCTGCGCGGCGAGGTGGAAGACGTAGTCGGGCTTCGACGCCGCGACGGCGCGCTGCAGCGACGGGACGTCGTTCAGGTCGCCGTAATGAAGGAAGACGCGGTCACCGGCATTGATGCGCGGCAGCACGTGATCGAGGTTCGACAGGTCCTCGTTCCACCGCAGCAGCCCGTGGATCTCCCAATCGGTGGCCGCCAAGAGGTGGTCGACGAGGTGCGACCCGACCATTCCGGTGATCCCGGTGATCAGGCAGCGCGGCGCGGATCGCTCAATGCGCATAGGCCCCCTGTGCGTCGCGCGCCGACAGGATCGGATCGTCGATCGGCCAGACGAATCCCCATTCGGGGTCGTTCCAACGGATCGTGAACTGGCGTCCCTCTGCGAAATGAGTCGTCTGCTTGTACCAGTAGACGAGCGGACCGCGGACGCAGAGGACGGAGTTGCCGATCCCGGGCGGGATCAGCAGTTGATTGCGGTTCTCGGCGGTCAGCGTGAACGCCTGCCACCGGCGATAGGTGCGCGACTCGGGGCGATTGTCGGCGAGCACCGCGTAGCCTTCGCCGTGCAGCACGCTGACGAGCTTGGTCGTCACGAAGTCGCCGTGGAGGCCGCGCAGGACGCGTTCGTGCGATGTCGAGACGTCGTCCTGCACGAAGTCGAGGCCGCCGCACGCGGTGCGGTACTTCTCGGTGTCGTAGAGCTCGACGTAGGTGCCGCGGTGGTCGGCGAAGGCCTCGGGGACGAGGAGCTTCACGCCGACCAGTTCGGTCGGGAGGGCCTGCATGGGCCGTCCTGTCGGCAGTTCGTCAGCGCGCCTTGAGCGCGAGCGGTGCCGAGACCGGGAGCGAGCGATAGGTGGCGAGGACGTCGTCGACGTAGGCGGCGAACCCGCGCGGCGCTTCGATCGCGGCCTGCATTCGGCCGAGCAGCGTCGGGTCGGTCGTGAATGCGGCGAGGCAGCGGGCGAGGTCCTTGCCGTCGCCGGGCGTGAACAGGAAGCCGTTCGCCCCGTCGGTCACGAAGTCGGGGATGCCGCCGATCCGGCTGCCGACGACCGGCGCGCGGGCGGCGAGGGCCTCGGCGACGACCAGCGGCGCGCAGTCGTCCCAGACCGACGGCACGACGACGACGTCGACCTTCGCCAGCAGCTCGGGCAGGGCCTGTTGTGGATAGCCGCCGACGAAGTGCAGCGCGTGACGCGCGTCGATGCCGCGCAGGTGCGCGACGTAGTCCTTGTGCTGGTCGCCGAGGACGACGCATTCGACCGCGCCGGGCGGGATCTGCTGCAGCGCGGCGGCGAGGACGTGGACGCCCTTGTGCGGGAGCACCGAACCGACGAATGCGACGCGCAATGGGCGCGACAGGCGGTCGACGACGACGCGGCGCGAACCGATGCGTTCCCAAATCGCGTCGACGGTCGGCGGCTGCTGCTGCAGGACGCGGATCCGGGCCGGATCCGCGCCGGCGCCGACATAGAGATCGCGAACGCGGTGCGACGTCGCGAGATGCAGGTCGATCGCGTCGTCGAGCATCGCGAGTCCCGCCCGGCGGCGCGCGGCGTGGGCGGCGGCGGTGCCGGTCTGACCGAGGCAGCGTTCGCACTTCGTGCCGTCGGCGCTGGCGCCGGTGCACAGGTCGAGGCGTTCGCTCGCGAGGTAGAGGCGCGGGCAGATCGGCCAGTAGTTGTTCGAGCTGAAGAGCGTCGGGATCGCGCGCGCGCGGCACTCCGCCGGAAGTGACATCCCGAGATTGTGCAGGTTGAAGAAGTGCACGACCTCGGGCGCGAGTTCGTCGAGCAATGCGGCGAACGTCGTGCGGACGCGTTCGTCGTCGATCTCGCGCTCTGGGGCTGCGAGGTCCATGAACGCGGTCGGTCGATTGCAGATGCCGTGCAATGCGACGCCGCCTTCGGTGGTCCGGTGGACGCCGTAGGGCGGGAGATCCGGGATGGCGCGCGCGGCGGCGTAGACGACGGAGACGCGATGGCCGCGCGCGGCGAGTGCGAGCGCGAACTGGCGCGGCAGGATCGTTCCGCCGCCGCTGTCGGCCCAGCCGTACATGACGAGCAGGACGTGCTCGGGGGTGTCGTGGTCTTGGGCCGACGGAGTCGCTGCGTGCGGCGTCGGGAGCGTCCACGTGCGCTCGTCGCGGACGACGCCGTCGGGACCGTCGTAGACGTTCCACGGCAGTTGTTCGTGCGCCGGCGTGAATGCGTAGCCGCCACCGGGCGCGAGCTTCAGTCCGCGCGTGCGCCGACTGTCGGTGACGACGGCGTGCGGGATGCCGGCGTAGGCGAGGTCGCGCAGGCGTGGCGATTGCGCGGGCGGTGCGGCGGCCAGCAGGGAGCGATTGTGGGCGGCCTCCGGAAGGTCGCCGGCGAGCCGCAGTGCGCGGGACGCAGCGTCGCGTTCGCCTGCGGCGGCGAGCACGCAGCCGGTGTTGTTGGCATAGGCGCAGCGAATGCGCGCGACGTGCGGCGTGCCGAGCGGCAGCTCGATCGCGCGCCGCCAGAAGTCGAGGGCCAGCGTGCCGTCGTTGTAGGGACCGAGTGCGCAGAGGTTGCCCATCTCGAACAGCGCGGCGGCGTGTGCGAGCGCGTCGTTCGCATTCGTGGGTGCGCGCAATGCCGGGAAGAGGTCGTTCAGTGGGATCCCAGTGCGATGGCGACGCAGGACCGCGAGGACCTCGGCGAGCGTCTCACGGCGATGGTCGGCGCCGCTGACGCTGTCGGGGCGCGCCAGGAACAGCCCGAGCGTCTCGGCCAGATGCACGGCACCGAAGCGCGCGGCGATCCGCACGAACATGTCCTGGTCGTTCGCGCGCAGACAGGCTTCGTCGAAATGACCGACGACGGCGTGCACGTCGCGCCGCCAGACCGGCTGCGCGCCGAACAGACAGCACGAGAGCGCCGTCGTGTGCGTGTAGTCGGGCCACGCATAGCGGCGCGTCGCCGTGTGCGTGGCGAACGTCTCGTTCGCGTGGGTCGTGATCCACGAGTCCGCATAGACGAGCGCGAACTCGGGATGGCGTTCGAGCACGCCGGTCATGCGCTCGAAGAAGTCGGGGCGGTGGCGATCGTCGGTGTTCGCCGTCGTCAGATAGCGGCCGCGCGCGAGGCCGATCGCGCGATTGAACGTGCGCGACGACGCCTCCCGCTCCGCCGTGCGGACGTAGCGGACGTTCGCGTGGCTCTGCTGGAACCGCCGGACGATGTCGCCCTCGTTCTGCGGCGAGCACGCGTCGACGACGAGGATTTCGATCCGGTCGGCCATCGTCTGCGCCAGCAGGTCCTCGAGGCACCCGGCCATGAAGCGCTCTGCCGACCAGGTCGAGACGATGGCGGTGACGAGAGGTTCGGCCATCGCGGGTCAGCGGGCGCGGTGGGGGTGGAGGGGGGCGGTGGCGCGGTCGGGTCGCATCGGTGCCATGTCGGCTTCCGGGTCCCGGCGGGTGAAGGCGACGGTGGCGCCGTGTCAGTTGCGCGAGGGGAAGTCGCGCAGCGCGTCGCGCAGGGAGGCGTGGAGTTCGGCGACCCAGGGAGGTGTGTCGTTCAAAGTTGCCGGGTGCGCGACGCGAAAGTCGGTCGGGCTGATGAGCACGGTGACGTTCGGCGTTCCGACGTCGGCGGTGAGTGCGAACAGGTCCTCGGCGGCCGCGTCGCCGATCGCGAGGCAGCCGATCGAGACGGCGCTGCCGTGGATCATGATGTCGCCGCCGAGATCGGTCCGGCCGTCGGCCTTCGCCATGCGCCGGTCGAACGCGTTCGGGTAGTCGAGGCGCAGCGAGACGTGGAAGCGGCTGTTCGGGTTCAGCGACTCGACGCGGTAGATGCCCTCGGGGACCTGGCGATCGCCTTCGCGCAGCTTCGGGCCGGGGCCGCCGCTCGCCGCGAGGATCGGGTAGGTCGTGACGTGACGCCACGGCGAGCGGTCGGCGGCGCGCGCGTATACCTCGAGCGTCTTCGTGTCCTTGAACGCGACGAACGCCAGCCGTGCCGGCGGCAGCGGGACGCCGGCTGCCTCGAACGCCGGGCGGAGCCGCGCATGCACCGCGTCCCCGAACTGCGCGAGCCGGCTGTCGACGGTGTGGGCGCCGCGGGTGCTCGCGACGACGTTCCAAAGCGTCGCACGAAGCGGACCGAACGCGAGCGCCAGGGTCACCACGGCAATGGCGATGACGAGGGTCAGGCCGAACCGGCGCGTGGTGCGCATTCGCGGGATTCCTGGGGTTTGTGGATGCCGTACTGCGAGCGACGAGGATTCCGTCACCACGGCCCGCAAC
>JAEYTU010000486.1 GCA_023433825.1 Planctomycetota bacterium | reverse complement strand
CACCTGCTGGAACAGGCTCTCGGCGCGCGTCAGCTTGCCCTTCCGCAGCGCCTCGACGGCGGCGTCGAGATCGTCCTTGTAGAGATCCTCTTGCGCGTGGAGTGGCGCGAGGACGAGGCAGAGCAGTGACAACGACAGGCGCAACATGGACGCACCATACGCGAATGCGCGGACTCGCGGTGAGTCGCGACTTCAGAGCCCGTATGCGCGGATCTTGCGATACAGCGTGCGCTCGCTGATCCCCATCGTCTGCGCGGCGCGCGCGCGATTGCCGTCGCACATCGCCAGCGTGACGCGGATGTGGTTCCGCTCGACTTCGTCCGCCGCCTTGCCGGCAAGGAAGTCCCACGCGTCGACGGTCGCCGTGGTCGACGGCCAGATCTCCGGAGGCAGATCCTGCCGGGTCAGGATGTTCCCGCGTGCACGGACGACCATGCTCTCGACGGCGTTGCGAAGTTCACGGACGTTGCCGGGCCAGTCGTACTGGACCAACTGCACGAGCGCGTCGCGGTCGATCGACTCGACGTCCTTGCCGTGCAGCTTCGTGAAGTGCGACAGGAAGTGCTCGACGAGGAGTTTGATGTCGCCGCGCCGCTCGCGCAGCGGCGGCAGTTCGATCGTGACGACCTTCAGCCGGTACAGCAGGTCCTCGCGGAACTCGCCGCTGCGCACCTTGGTCTGAAGGTCGGCATTCGTCGCGGCGAGGACGCGGACGTCGATCTTCGAGACGCGGTTCGCGCCCAGACGTGCGACCTCGCGCTCCTCCAGGACGCGAAGCAGCTTGACCTGCGTCGCGAGCGGCATCTCGCCGACTTCGTCGAGGAACAGCGTGCCGCCGTTCGCGTGCTCGAACTTGCCGACGCGGTCGGCGTGCGCGCCGGTGTAGGCGCCCTTCACGTGGCCGAACAGTTCGGACTCGATCGTGCCTTCCGAGAGGCCACCGCAGTTCAACGCGACGAACGGCTTCCCGCTGCGCCCCGAGTACTCGTGCACGGCGCGGGCGACGAGTTCCTTGCCGGTGCCCGACTGGCCGAGGATCAACACCGATGCGTTCGTGGGCGCGATCTGACGCACGACCTCCATCACGCGCAGCATCTTCGGATCCTGACCGACGATGCCCTCGAGCCCGTAGCTGCCCTGGACCTGCCGCCGCAGTTCCTCGTAGGCGAGGTCCTTCTTGTGCTCCTCGACCGAGCGCTGCACCTTCGTCCGAAGTTCGGTCAGGTCGACCGGCTTCTCGATGTAGTAGCTCGCGCCCATCTGCATCGCCTGCACGGCGACTTCGCGGCTGCCGTGTCCGGTCAGCAGGATCACTCGACAGTTCGGTTGCTTGCCGCGGACGGCCTCGAGGACGGCGAACCCATCGGCGTCCTTCATCTTGAGGTCGGTCACGACGACGCCGAACGGCTGCGCGTCGACGCGCTTCAACGCCTCGGCGACGGACGCAACGGCGACGACGGCGATCGGCAGGCGCTCCAGCGCCTCGACGAGGGTCTCGCGCAGCGCATCGTCGTCGTCGACGACCAGGACCGACGTCGTCATGACGACTCCTCACCTGCAGCGGTCTCGGTGTCGGCGGCGGCGGCTGCGTCGGCGGCGGCCAGGTCGGCGGCGGCTTGTCGCGACGCATCGGTTTGGATCGGCAGACGGATCGCGAACTGCGTCCCGCGGCCCTCCTCCGACGTCAGCTCGATCGTTCCGCCGTGCTCGCGGACGATCCGACGAACCGTCGGCAGGCCGAGCCCGGTGCCCGACTTCTTGGTGCTGAAGTACGGCTGGAACACCCGCTCACGAACGTCGGCGGACATCCCGGGTCCGGTGTCGATCACGCGGACGAGGACCTCGTCGCCGACGCGTCGCGACGACACGAGGACTTGATCGCCGGGGCGGCAGACGTCGAGCGCGTTCTTCAGCAGGTTCAGCACCGCGGCACGGAACTGATCGCGATCGAGCGGGATCGTCGGCAGTGCCGGGTCGGGGAAGAATCGCAGCGTGATCTCGCGCTCCTTCATCTCGGCGGTCATGAAGTCGACGAGGTTCTGCAGGACGGTGTTGGCGTCGGTCGGCGCGAGCTTGAGCTCGGGGCTTCGTGCGAACTTCAGGAATTCGTCGAGGATCGACTGCAGCCGTTTGACCTCGTCCTCGACCGTCGAGAGGCGCTTGAACGTGCGCTTGTCGCGCGTGGACTCGGCTTCGGCGAAGTCCTCCTTCACGAGTTGCAGGTTCAGCCCGATCGTCGAGAGCGGATTGCGGACCTCGTGAGCGAATCCGGCGAGCAGGTTCCCCAACTGCGCCAGTCGTTCCGTCCTTGCGCGCTCTTGCGCTTCGTCTGTCGTCATGCAACGCTTGCCCGGGCTCGGACGCGCGGCTCCCGTCCGCCGGCCGCACGAACCGGCGGACCATAGATGGCCCTTCCGACGCAGTCAAACCAGCTCGAGCGCACCCTTCGACAGACGCGCGCCGCATCGCGGAGACGCTCGCGGTGACGCTCGAACGGATCCGCGTCCGCGGCGACGACGCGGCGACGATCGAACGTGCGCTCGCTGCGATTCGCACGGGAGCACGCGTCGTGCTGCCGACGGAGACGGTCTACGGACTCGCTCTGCGCCCGGCCGACGGCGCGCACACACTGCACGTCGCCGACGTCGCCGCGGCGCGCGCGCTGTGCGGTTCGCTCGACGCGCGCGTCGAGCGCCTGGTCGAGCGTTACTGGCCCGGACCGCTGACCGTCCTCGTCGGCGGGGACGATCGCGCGCCGATCGGAATCCGCGTCCCGGCGCACCCGTGGACCGCCGCCGTGCTGGCGGCCACCGGACCAATGTGGCTGACGCCGCTCGAAAGCAACGGCGTCGCGCTGGCCGATCCGGACGCGATCGCGACGACGTTTCGCGATTCGATCGACCTGCTCGTCGACGACGGTCGCAGCCGCATCGGCCAGCCGTCGACCGTCGTCGACGTGCGCCATCCGGTCTGGCGGATCGCGCGCGAAGGGATCCTCGGCGCCGCCGACGTCTACGCGGCGACCGCGCGCCGCGTGCTGTTCGTCTGCACGGGCAACACCTGTCGCTCGCCGCTGGCACAGGTCCTGGCCGAGCGCGCCGCCGCGGCGCGACTCGGCGTCGAACGGCGCGACCTGCCGGCGCGCGGGCTGCTGCTGGCGAGTGCCGGAGTCGGCACCGCCGACGACCTGCCGGCGAGCGACGGGTCGATCGCCGTCGCGGCCGAGATCGGCCTCGACCTCTCGCGGCATCGCTCGACGGCACTGCGCCGCGAGGCGCTGCGGTCGGCGGATCTCGTGCTTTGCCTGTCTGAGTCGCATCGCGAGCGGCTGCTCGCGTCCGGAGCGATCGCGCCAGAGCGCACCGCGCTGCTCGATCCCGACGACCACGACATCCCCGACCCGTACGGCGGTCCGATCGACGTCTACCGGGAAACGCGCGAACGGATCGACGCCGCGATCCGCAAGCGACTGCCGCTGATCCTCGGCGACGACCTCGGCTGAACGCAGGTCGTCGCATTCGTCCGCCGCTCAGTCGTCGCGTTCGCGGTCGCCGCGCGGCGTCGATCGCTGCCAGTCGACGAGTCGCGCGAGCGCCCGCAGCGTGCGGAACCAGCGGACCTTCGACATCAGCGGATAGCCCATGTAGTCGCCCGGGACCGACACGTCGTTCAACAGCACGGTCGCCCCGCCGATGTTGACGTCGGCCGCGACCTTCAGGTGACCCGAGCTGACGGTCTGACCGCCGAGCATGACGTTGTCGCCGATGTGCGTGCTTCCCGAGAACGCCGAACACGCCGCGACGACGACGTTCTGACCGAAGTCGCAGTTGTGACCGATGTGGACGAGGTTGTCGATCTTCGTGCCGCGGCCGATGCGCGTCATCCCGAGCGTCCCGCGATCGATCGTCGTCCCGGCGCCGATCTCGACGTCGTCGCCGATCACGACGCTGCCGATGTGCGGGATCTTGACGTACTCCTTCTGGTCGCGTGCGAAGCCGAACCCGTCCGCACCGATGACCGCGTTCGCGTGCACGATCACGCGATCGCCGACGACGACGCCTGGATACAGGACGACGCCCGGGTGCAGCACCGTGTCGGCGCCGACGCGCGCGCCGCGCTGCACGACGGCGCCCGCCATCAGCACCGAACCGCAGCCGATCGACGCACCGGCCTCGACGACGGCGCGCGCACAGATCCGGACCGGGGCGTGCAGCTCGGCCGTCGGATCGACCGACGCTGCCGGATGGATGTCGTGCTGCTCGGCGCGCGGCGTCGGATGGAAGAGCTGCGCCGTCCGAGCGAACGCGGCGTCGGCGTTCGCGACGACGATCTGCGGGACGTCGATGGCGAGCGCCTCACCGACGATCAGCGCTCCCGCGCGGCCGGTCGCGGCGACCGAGGCGAAGCGACGGTTGCGGACGAAAGCGATCTGCCGCGGTCCGGCGAAGCGAAGGTCTGCGATCCCGTCGATGACACGTTCGCCGTCTCCGACCAAGGTTCCGCCGATCCGCTCCGCGATCGCCGCGACCGTGTGACTGCTCATGCGGCGGGATTATGCGCAGCGACCGCGACGAAGGAACGCGCGTGCATGACGAACGCTTCAGCCATCGCCGCGCAGTCGCGCGGCCGCGCGCGCGCGATCCTCGGCAGCGCCCTCGGGGTCGTAACGAATGTCGTCGCCGACGGTCCGGTACAGCGCGACGCCGGCTGCGGTTCGCACGGCGACGTCGTCGTCGAGCAGCAGTTGCGCGAGCAGATCGCGCGCGCGCGGATCGCGGCGGCCTGCGACGAGATCGGCGAGATCGATGCGTTGCTCGATCGGCGCAGTCCGCAGTGCTGCGATCGACGCCGGCATCGGCAGATCGTGTCGCCACAGCGGCCGGATCTCGCGCGCGAGGTCCCCGTCGCGCGCGACGATCGCCGCGGCGGCCAGCGTCAGCAGATGTGGATCGAGGACTTCGCGAAGCGCGGCGACGGCGTCCGCCGACAGCGGCGCCTTCGCGAGCGCGTCGATCAGGACGCGCGCGCTGCGAACCGGCCACGCCTTGCGCCGCGCGAGTCCGATCGACGGGCCGACGACGTCGGCGACACTTCGTCCGATCGGATCGGCCGCGTCCTCCAACAACCC
>JAEYTU010000451.1 GCA_023433825.1 Planctomycetota bacterium | reverse complement strand
GACCAGAGCAGCAGTGCCGCCACGACGGGCAGCGAGATCAGCAACAGCGTGCGCGAGGCATTCATCCGTCTCCTTGCAACCGAAGGCAGAGGCGTGGAACGGGTACCCCGACTCGTCGCGGCCCGCGCGGGACGCGACACACGGTTGCGGGCCAGCTCCGGATTCGCACCGGATTCCCCCGTGAGGAGCGGCACAGTGAAGCGCCGACGTCGGCCACGTGCACGCGGATTGTCGCGCGCGGTCTATCGTCTCGACGATGCATCGCTTCGGCCCGCTGCGCGGAGACGGCTCCGGCGCGTGGATGATCCAAGGGACGGGGTCTGGCGTCGGGAAGAGCCTGATCGTCGCCGGACTGTGTCGATTGCTGGCGCGTCGCGGTGTGCGCGTTGCCCCGTTCAAGGCGCAGAACATGGCGCTGAACGCGGCGGTCACACCGGATGGGCGCGAGATCGGGCGCGCGCAGGCGTTCCAAGCCGAGGCCGCCGGCATCGCGCCGCACGTCGACATGAACCCGATCCTGCTGAAGCCGACCGGGGACGCCGAGTCGCAGGTCGTCGTGCTCGGCGAGGTCGTCGATCGACTGTCGGCGCAGCAGTACTACCGCGGGTTCGCCGATCGGTTGGCGATCGTTCGCGACGCCTACGACCGACTCGCGGCGCGATTCGACTGCGTGATCCTCGAAGGCGCGGGCAGTCCGGCCGAGATCAATCTGCGCGATCGCGACCTCGTCAACATGCGAATGGCGGCGCATGCGCGCGCGCCGGTGTGGATCGTCGCCGACATCGATCGCGGCGGCGTGTTCGCGTCGATCAAGGGGACGTTCGACCTGCTGACCGACGACGAACGGGCGATGGTCGACGGCTTCGTGATCAATCGGTTCCGTGGCGACGTCACGTTGTTGATGCCGGGGATCGAGATGCTGCGCGCGCACGTGCCGCGGTCGGTGCACGCCGTGTTGCCGTGGCTGCACGATCTCGACGTCGACGAGGAGGACGCGCCGGGGGTCGCGCCGGTGCGCGCGGCGGCCGACGAGCTCGACGTCGCCGTGCTGCGGTTGCGACGGATCGCGAACTTCACCGACTTCCGGCCGCTGACGCGGGAGCCCGGGGTGCGGCTGCGATACGTCGAGGACGTTCGTTCGCTCGGCGATCCCGATCTGCTGATCCTGCCCGGCACGAAGTCGACGACGGCGGACCTCGCGTGGCTGACGGCGTCGGGTCTGGCGGAACGCGTGGCCGCGCGGATCGCGCGCGGTGGCGCGACGTTCGGCGTGTGCGGGGGGTATCAGATGCTCGGCGTCGAGATCGCGGATGCAGCCGGCGTCGACGGTCCGTGCGGCGTCGCACAGGGGTTCGGCGCGCTGCCGATCGTCACGACGATGGCGGCCACGAAGACGACGGTGCCGTTCGTCGGCTCGACGGTGGCGACGGCGATCGCGCCCGGCGGCGTCTCGGTCGTCGGCTACGAGATCCACATGGGTCGCACCGAACTCGTCGGCGCGAATGCGACCGACGTGACGCCGCTGTTCGCCGGCGCGAGCGCGACGCTCGGCCTCGTGCGAAACGACGGTGTCGTCGCCGGTGCGTACGTGCACGGGTGCTTCGACGGCGACGCGTTCCGCGGGGCGATCCTCGACTGGGCGCGGCGGCGGCGCGGCCTGCCGGAGCGCGGGTCTTCGCTCGACTACGCGGCGCACCGCGCGGCGCAGCTCGATCGCCTCGCCGACTGGCTGGAGGCGAACGTCGCCGCGCTGCGCCCGTTGGCGTCGCGCGGCTGAGTCGGGCGTTCGCCGTCGCGCCGCCGACCCCGTTCGTGTGGGGTAGCCTTCGGCATGGGGGTCATGATTCCGAGGTCGCGGCGGCACGATTCCGTCGCGGAGTCCAAGTTCGAAATCCTCGTCTCCGTCGCCGCGGGAGCGTCGACCGGTCTGTTCCTCGGCATCGTCGCCGGCGGTCTGACCGGCATCCTGCTCGGCGCCGCGGTCGCGAAGGCCGACTCGGACGCGATCGGCCCGACGATCGCGCTCGCCATCGTCGGCGGCCTGATCGGCGCCGTGACCGGCGCGTCCCAGCAACTTCGCCAGGTCGCAAAGTGAAACAAAGGTGCCTGGCACCTTCGTTTCACTTTCCCCGACAAAGGTGATCGACGGCCTGGTTTCACCTGCCCCACGACGCTTGCACGCGCCGCGCGAGATCGTCGTCGTCGGACCTCAACATCCAGACGAGGCGCTCCTCGCCGTCGAACGACGCGACGCCCATCCCGCCGCCGTCGCGGAACGCCGGCAGAACGCGCGGATACAGGTCGCCGACGATCTGCGCATACGCGTCGCCCGACACGAGCATCGCTCGCTGACTGCCGTCGCGCATCCGCGCGATCAGCCCGTCGCGCAGCGGCGTCGCGACGTCGGCGCGCGTCGACCGCAGCACGTCCCACGCCGCCGTGCCGTCTGCCTGCAGACCCTTGCCGAGCTGCCACGACAGGAACGGCCGCGTCGGCGCGAACACCGGCTCCTCGATCGACGCGAGCAGTGACTTCAGCGCGTAACCGCGCGCGTCGTCGGCCGGGAACGCGCGCGGCACCGACGCCGCCAGCGCGACGAACGGCGCAAGCACGAGGACGAATGCGAGCCACGGC
>JAEYTU010000437.1 GCA_023433825.1 Planctomycetota bacterium | reverse complement strand
GAGTCGGACCGTTGCGGTGTAGGCCTTCGCGACGTTCGTGACGCTGTACTGGTGGCGGAACGCCATCGCTTGCAGCACGCGCGGTGTTCCGACGAGTTGCTCGTCGATCTGCTGCACCATGATCTCGCCGAGCGTGTTCCCGCTCGGGACGAACGGCCCGAACGGGATCGCGTTGTCGATCCCGCCGTAGGCGTTCGTCAGTCCGGACGGCGAGACGAGCTTGTTCTGTGCGGGGAGGGTGACGGCGGCGGTGAGGGCCGCGACGACGACGACGAGGCTGCGTGTCTGCATGGAGTTCTCCAATCCGATCGAGGGGAGGCGGAGGAACCTATCCACGCGCGTGGTCCGGTTGCAGGGGCGCCCGTCCCTTCGCGGTGCGCAGGGCCGACTCGTGGACGTGCGACTCACCGGCGCCGTTGGACGGCCGCCCGTTGCGATCAGAACGTCCACTCCGTGACGAGCCCGAACTGCTGGATCAGACCCGTGACCGGCGTCGTCGTGCCGAAGTTGTTCGCGAAGACGCGCGATTGGGGCCACCGGCGTCCGGCCGTCGCGTCGTACGGGACGGAGTGGTCGAGACCGTTGCTGGTGACGATGTTCGCGCCGACCGCGACCCACTGCGTGCGGAAGCGTTGGCCTGAGATCCCGGGAGACATCGCCAGCGGAATCGACAGGGTCGCCCCGCCGCTCGGCGACGACATCGTCGCGACGAACGCGAGGGCGTCGACGTGCAAGTGGCACGACGGCGCTCCGATGAACCCGAGGTTGACGGGCAACGGCAATCCGTGCCAAGTCGGATTCGTGCTGCCGACCATCAGCGCCACGGGTGTGCTGACGGGGCCGTTGACGAAGCGGCTCACGGTGGACAACGCCGTCGTGAAGCCGTCTGTGTCGAACGACGCACCGCCCGCCGAGCATCCTGCGCCGATTCGTCCAGCGAGGTGGTTCCAATTCGGTCCGAACTCGTGGTGGATCATCGGGGTGATGGGCGTCGTGGCGGTGATCCACACTTCCCAGACCAACGGATCGACACCGCTGTGTGCGAATGGCGTCGTGAACGGCACCGGGGCGTCGAACGGTGACGGTGCGTACGGATAGACGACCTGCGCTGGGAAGTGGATCGTGCCGCGGAACACGGTCGTGCTGGATCCACCGACCTTGAAGTTGTTCGCGAACGTGGCCGAGATGCCGGTGGCCGCCGTCGCGGCATCGCCGACCTTGACCGTCGCGGTGTACGCCTTCGCGACGTGCGGGACGCTGTACTCGTGACGGAATGCCATCGCCTGGAGAACGCGCGGCACCCCGACGAGCTGTTCGTCGATCTGTTGGACGAAGACTTCACCTTGCAAACTGGTGCCCGCAAACGGGCCGAACGGAATCGCATGGTTGAGGAAGCCGTACGCGTTCGTCAGTCCCGTCGGCGAGACGAGTTTGCTCTGTGCGCGCAGTGTGGTCGACCATGAGAGTGCGATCGACGCGGCGAGCGCGGTGAGGGCTCCGCCGACGATTCTGTTCCATGTCATGCGGTTCACGACCTGCCGGTTCACTTCGCGGCGCGCAGGGTCAACTCGTGGACGACGCTCCGCGCCGGCCAGACGCGCACCGACTCGTGCTTGCGGCCGAACCCGAAGATCGGCTGTTCGAGCAGCAGGATCTTGCCGTCGCGACAGGCCACCGCGCGCACCGGATACGCCAGCGGCAGCGAACGGACGACGGTGCCGGTCGACGGCGCGACGAAGTGCAGCGCGTCGCGCGAACCGACGACGAAGTGCTCGCCGTCGAAGTCGAGACCGCCGACGTAGCGCTTGCCGATGTCGAACGTCTTCGCGATCGCACCGGTCTCCGGGTCGACGCGGTGCAGCTTTCCGGTCGACTCGAGAACCCACAGCGCACCGTCGTGCCACGCGAGGCCGAACGCACCCATGTGACGCTGCTTGGCATTCGCCTCGGTGACGACGCTCCGCAGCACGGCTCCAGTCTTCGGATCGAGTTCGTGGAACGGACGCCCGGCCGTCCAGCCGTAGCTCAGCGCGAACAGCCGCTTGCCGTCGCTCGCGAGGTCGCGGACGTCGGCCGGAAGCGCTGCGCTCCGCTCCGACTTCCCGTCGGCGTCGAGCCAGTGCAACCGATTGCCGAACGCGGCCAGCAGCGCGCCGCCGCACGACGTGATCCCGTTCGCGATCTCCTCGCTCGGCGCCGCGAACGTTCGCACGTCGGCGTCGGTCGTGATCACCGGCGCGCGCGGCGTCGGCGTGTCGAAGGTCTTGCCGGCGCGGAACAGCTCGTAGCGTTGCAGCGCCTCGTCGACCTGCGGCAAGAACTTGTCGACGGCGAGGAAGCCGCTCCAGCGATGGACGTTCTCGTCGTTTTGCCCGAGCACGAGCAGCGACGGATACGCGCTGACGTTCAGCCGCTTCGGGACGGCCGGCGTGTGATCACGATCGATCCACACCCAGTGGAAGGCCTGCAGCTTCGCCACGACCGTGGCGTTGCCGAACGCTTCGCGTTCGAGCACCTTGCACCAGTGTCAAGTCTCGAACGTGAAGTAGGCGACGACCGGCTTGCCGTCGTTCGCGCTCGCCGCATGCGCGGCGGCGAGGTTCTCGTGCCATGTCATGCCGGGCGTCTTCGTCGCCTCGGGCTTCTGTGCGCGCAGGCCGTCAGTGGCGAACGCGCCGGCCAGCGCGCTCGCGAACGTCGCCACGGTGGCGAACGTCGCGGATTGCGATCGTGATCGTGTCATCGGTCAATCCATGTAGGGGTAGCGGTAGTCCTTCGGGGGGTCGAACGTCTCCTTCAGCGTCCGCGCGCTGACCCAGCGGACGAGATTCAACTTCGAGCCGGCCTTGTCGTTCGTGCCCGACGCGCGCGCGCCGCCGAACGGCTGCTGCCCGACGACGGCGCCGGTCGGCTTGTCGTTGATGTAGAAGTTGCCGGCCGTGTGTCGCAGCGCATCGGCGATCTTCGCGATCGCGGCGCGGTCCTGCGCGAAGACGGCGCCGGTCAACGCATACGGCGAGCCCTCGTCGCACAGCTTCAACGCCTCGTCGAGCTTCGCGTCGTCGTAGACGTGGATCGTCAGCACCGGGCCGAAGATCTCCTCGCACATCGTCTTGAAGTGCGCATCCTTCGCGAGGATCACGGTCGGACGGATGAACCAACCGGTGCGGTCGTCGCATTCGCCGCCGACCAAGATCTCGGCCTGCGACGTCGAGCGCGCGGCGTCGATGTAGCCCTTGATCGAGCCGTAGGCCTTCTTGTCGATCACGGCGCCGACGAAGTTCGTGTAGTCCTCCGGCGATCCCATCCGCAGGCCGCGCACGGTCTCGACGAGCGGCTCCTCGATCTTGCGCCAGACCGACGCCGGGATGAATGCGCGGCTGACGGCGGAGCACTTCTGGCCCTGGTACTCGAACGCGCCGCGAACCAGCGCGACGAGCAACGCCTCCGGATCGGCCGACCGGTGCGCGAAGACGAAGTCCTTGCCGCCGGTCTCACCGACGAGCCGCGGATAGCCGCGGTACCGCTCGAGGTTCTGCGCGACGCTCTTCCACATCGAGTGGAACACGCCGGTCGAGCCGGTGAAGTGCACGCCGGCGAAGTCGGGATGGGCGAGCGCCGGAGTGCCGATCGCGCTGCCGGCGCCCGGCACGAAGTTGACGACGCCCGGCGGCAGGCCGGCCTCCTCCAGCAACCGCATGATCCAGTAGCCGGAGTAGATGGCCGTCGACGCGGGCTTCCAGATCACCGTGTTGCCCATCAGCGCCGGAGCGGTCGGCAGGTTGCCGGCGATCGACGTGAAGTTGAACGGCGTCACGGCGAAGACGAAGCCTTCGAGCGGCCGGTACTCGGAGCGGTTCCACGTGCCCGGCGCGCTGATCGGTTGCTCGGCGTACAGCTCCTCGGCGAACTGGACGTTGAATCGGAAGAAGTCGATCAGCTCGCACGCGGCGTCGATCTCGGCCTGATGCGCGGTCTTGCTCTGACCGAGCATCGTCGCGCCGTTCAGGATCTGTCGGTACGGGCCGGCCAGAAGCGTCGCCGCCTTCAGGAAGATCGCGGCGCGGTCCTCGAACGGCATGCGCGACCAGTCGTGCCACGCGTCCTTCGCGGCCTTCGCCGCCGCATCGACCGAACCGGCGTCACCCTGGTGGAACGTCGCGAGCACATGGCGGTGCTCGTGCGGGCACGTGCTCGACTCGACGGTTCCGGTCCGCACTTCCTTGCCACCGATCACGAGCGGGATCTCGATCCGTTCGGCGCGCATCGCGGCGACCTGCTGCTGCAAGTCGTGACGTTCGCGTGTGCCGGCGGCGTAGCTGTGGACCGGCTCGTTGACGGCGGGCGGGATGCGGAATCGTGAATTGGTCATGGCTGCTCGTTGCGGGGGCCGGCCTTATACCACCGACGATCCGGTTCAAGACGACGATGTCCGCTCCACTCGACCTGTATCGATCCCTGCGAAGGACGGCCGACGAAGCCGTCGCACTCGTGCCGCGGCGCGCCAACGTCTCGCTCGGCATGGCCGTCGCGATGCCGATCGAGTTGACGCGTGCGCTCGCCGATCGCGCGCGCGCCGGCACGATCGACGACGTTCGGGTCTATGGCATGCACATGACGGCGGCTGCGCGGACGTCGCTGCTC
>JAEYTU010000188.1 GCA_023433825.1 Planctomycetota bacterium | reverse complement strand
GTGTACGGCACCGCGAACCAGCACGTCGCGAGCACGAGGGGTGCCAGCGCGAGCGGGAGTGTCGCCAGCGACAGGCGCCGGAACTGGCGGACGACGCACGCGAGAGCCGCGACGAACAGCAGGATCGGCACGGCGACGACGGACAGCAGGAAGCCTTCGGGTGCGTTCTGCGCGATCGACGGCAGCCACGTCTGCAGCGCACCTCCGGCCGTCGTTCCGAACACCGGTTGGAGGAACAGCAGGAAGTTCAGCAGCTCCGGCGGCTCACCGGCGGTCTTGAACACCCACGCCGACATCTCCTCCCGGCCGTAGGCGCCCGGCAGCAGCGTCGCGCCGAACGCGCCCAGTTCGACCGGGTGGATCGGGTTGCCGGTCAGGATCGCGTTCCGCAGATAGAAGAAGGCGCCGGTCACGAAGAGTCCGACCGCGAACGTCAGCACGGTGCGCAGCGCGTTGCCGCGCGGTGCGGCGGACCACAGCACGACGCCGGCGAGCACGGCGATCGGCGCCATCGGGACCGCGAGGTACTTCGTGCCGAACGCCAGGCCGAATGCGAGGCCGGCGACGAGCGTCGGCGTTCGCGCGTTTCGGCCGGCAGCGTCACGCAGCCGACGGGCCGCGACGACCGTCGTCGCGACGCCGGCGACCCACCATGACGCGAACGGCAGATCGACCATGGCGCTCGCGGCTTGCTCCAGGACTCCCGGCGACGACGCGACGACGAGCGCGCCGAGACCCGCTGCTGTGCGTCGACACCTGGCCGCGCGTGCTGCGGCGTACACACCGAGCAGCAGCAGTGGCAGATGCGGCAGCGCGCCGATCCATGCCAACGATTCGTCGCCAGGCAGCGGTGCGAGCAGGACGCGCAGCAGGTCGTCGTTCTTCGGCTGGTAGGCCTGTGCGTTGTCGCCGAACGGCGTGTCGGGCGGAGCGAGCGAACCGGTGTCGAGGACCGAGGCCGTGTACGGCAGGTGGTAGGAGACGGCGTCGTACTCGAGCCTCGGTTCGGTGAACGCGCGTAGCCCGACGACGACGCACAACACGACGGCGAGGGATGCGATCGGTGGACGACGGAGTCGGAGTTCGGAGCGAAGCCTCGCGACACACCGTCGGCGGAGCGACGGCAGCGGCGACCGTGAGTCGACAGTTCGGCCGACCGTCCAGACCGCGACGACGAGGGGCGCGAAAATCCATCGCGACCACGCGCTGCCGAGACTCGATCCGTCCGAAGGCGCGTCGTTCCAGTCGAGTCCAGCGATCAGTCCGAGCAGCAGCATGCTGACGGCGAGGACGATCCCGCCGAGCCAGCGGCCGGAACCCCCGGTCGCGACGAGTCGTCCGAGCCGACCGGAGGCATCCAGCAGCGCGAGGGCAGCGACGCCGACGATCAGCGCAGACAGCATCTCGGGATCGTGCGGTCGACCGCCGCGGCCGGAAAGCCGAAAGAATGCGGGTCGGTTCCGAGGGTGGAATGCACTCGTGGTCTTGTCGCTCGACCGTGTTGGTCGGCGGAAGGCCCACCTTCGCGGCGGGAATGCGCAGTGTCAGGAGGACATCAGTCCTCGGCGCGGACTTTGCTGTGAGGGTAGTGCACTGCTCGTCGGATCGGGTTTTCGACATCCGCTCCGAAGCGACCGCCGGGTTCCGACCCGTCGGTCACCCGGCTCGGCCGCACTGCCTTCGCAGCCCGCGGTCGGACGGCCACCCAACGACTCCCTCACCTACCCACACATGTTCTCCGAGAACCAGAGATTCGTCGGAACCTCGCTGTTCCTGCTCGATCTCCTGCTCCTCACCGGGGCAGCGCTGTTCGCCACGTCTCCGGTCGCCTCGCAAGCGGCGATGTCGGGCCTCGATCACCTCAGCCCGTACCTGCTGCCGACGTTCCTCGCCCTCGCTTGGTGGATCGTCACGCTGCGCCTGCGCGTCTACGAATCCCCGCGCGGTCTGCTGCCCTGGCAAGAGGTGCTGCTGCTCGTCGAGGCCGCGGCCCTGTCGATCGGACTTTCGCTGCTGCTGACCCTGTGCGTTCTCCCGTCGCTCGACCTGTCGGTGCCCGTGCTGCTGACGGTGGCCCTCGGCGGCATCGTCGCGAATCGCGTCGTCGTCCGAGTGTCGCACCGCTTTCTGCAGGAACGGAAGGCGCCGGCTCGGACCACGTTGATCGCCGGCCGCGGCCTCAGCGCCACGTCGATGCCCGGCCGCCCGAGCACGCTGCAGCGCGTCCTCGCACACAACTCGTACGGTGTCGCGCTGCCCGGTTACCTCGCGTTCAGCAACGAGCCGCGCGCCGCACTCCCGGAGGGACTGCCGGTGCTCGGTGGAATCGACGACGCCGGCGTCGTCCTGACCGACCATCACGTCGACGAGGTTCTCGTCTGCCCGTCGCCGAAGACGCCGCCCGGCGAGATCCAGAAGCTGCTCGAGACCTGCGAGATGCTCGGTGTCTCGTGCCACATCGCGCCGGACTTCCTGCCGTCGAAGGATCTTCGGCCGGACGAGGTGCGGTGGATCGGTGACATCCCGACGTACAGCTTCCACGCCGTTCCGACCGACCCGGTCCGGCTCGCGCTGAAGCGCGCGATCGACATCGTCGGGGCCAGTGTCGGGATCGTGCTGCTGTCGCCGTTCCTCGTCGTCTTCGCGCTGTGCATCAAGCTGACCAGCCCGGGCCCGATCTTCTTCCGGCAGACGCGGGTCGGACTGCGCGGCCGTGACTTCCGGATGTTCAAGTTCCGGTCGATGTACATCGACGCCGAGGCGCGCCTCGCGTCGCTGCGCGAGAAGAACGAACAGACCGGACCGGTCTTCAAGATGCGCAACGACCCGCGCGTCACGTCGATCGGCCGCCTGCTGCGGCGCTACAGCATCGACGAGATGCCGCAGCTGCTGAACGTGCTGCGCGGCGAGATGAGCCTCGTCGGGCCGCGCCCGCCGATCCGCGCCGAGGTCAATCAGTACTCGCTGTGGCAGCGCCGGCGTCTGTCGGTGAAGCCGGGCCTGACCTGCATCTGGCAAGTCCACGGCCGCAATCGCGTGACGTTCCAGCGCTGGATGGAGATGGACATGGAGTACATCGACTCCTGGTCGCTCCGCCTCGATCTCAAGCTGATCGCGCGGACCGTCGGAACGGTGCTCCGCGGCACCGGCATGTGACGTGACCTGCGGCGCGCGGCGGAGACGTCACGCGCTGGAATGTGGTCGGCCCCGCCTAGGATGACGCGCGTCGCCGTCCAAACGATGCCCGCGAGAGGATCAGTTCCTCGCTGCTGCACGCCGATCTACGGTCGGCGTCGACGCACTGGGATCCGGATCGGCGCCATGGACCCAACAGGTGCGGAGCTTGAGCAGATTCAGTTGTCATGTCATCGGCGCGGACTCCCTGCTGGTCGAGTGCGTCGAGGTTCTGCTGCGAGAGGGTCACGAGGTCCGCAGCGTCGTCACCGGAACGGCGCGGATCGCGAACTGGGCACGTGAACGCGGCCTGACCGTCCTCGACGTGACCGACGACTACCCGGCGCACTTCGCGGCGTCGGAGTTCGACTTCCTGTTCAGCATCACGCACCTCGGCATCCACAAGCCCGAGTTGCTGCGGTTGCCGCGACGCGGCGCGATCAACTTCCACGACGCTCCGCTGCCGCGCTATGCGGGATTGAACGCG
>JAEYTU010000363.1 GCA_023433825.1 Planctomycetota bacterium | reverse complement strand
AGGTAGATGCGTCCCGGCACCATCCCGTTCTGCTTCACGTTGTCGAAGAAGCACCGCAGGATGCCGCGGCCGAGCGACGCGTCACCGAACCAACGCGCCTCGCGCATGATCGCCGGCGCCGAGAACGCGATCGGCTCGTGGAACAGGCCGGTGCCTTCGCAGACGTTCGGCGCCGTCATGTGGCCGACGCCGCCCGGGACGCGCAGCAGGTGCAGCATCTCGAACCGGTGCCGCACGACGCGTTCGAGCGGCTTCCATTCCGACGTGAAGCGCGGGACGCGCTCGTGGAACGCGTGCCAGCCGTTCTCGTCCTTCGGGTCGGGACGACGCGGGCGGTAGTTGATGCCCTTCGCCTTGAAGATGACGTTGGCCTCGAAGCGATGCTCGGCCTTGCCGCCGGCCTTCAGCGGCACCGGCCGGAACAGTCCGAGATAGACCTTCGCGCCGGGCAGGATCGGGCTCGGCTTCGTCATGATCGCCTTCGCCCGCGGCGTCGGCAGCGTGCCCATGTCGAACCACGGTGTCTCCTCGTAGTCGGGGCGGTCACTGCCACCCTCGGCGAAGAACGCCTGCAGACACCGCGCGCCCTTGCTGTCTGGACTGCTCCAGACGATCTCGGTCGGCACCGGCGGAAAGTCGTGGCTCGTGTACTGCCGCTTGACGCGGAACGAGTCGCCTTCGAGCGACGCGGCTTCACCCTCGGGATCGGTCCACGTCCATTGCACGACCGTCAGCTCGCGGTCGAGCTTGGTTTCGTTGTGGATCGCGAGGTTCGACACGAACCGATCGTCGGTCGTCACCAATCGCGTCTCGGTGATCTTCAGGCCCTTGCCGTCCGTGAAGTCGAGGATCGCGCAGCCTTCCTTCAGCTTGGTCCCGACGCAATCGAGCGTGACCGGGATCCCGTTCTCGAGAACGCTGAGGACGAACAGCGGGCGCACCTGCGCGTTGAAGATCAGGACTTCGTCGACGAAGCCGGGCACGTACTGATGGACCGGGAAACGCGGCGCATAGATGCAGTAACCACCGCCACCGATTGCGAACTTCTTCTTCTGATTCACGCGAGGGAGCCTCCGACAGTCATGGATGCGGTCGGGTTGGTGCGCGCGCCGACGGCGGCGGGCAGGCGCGGGCGGACGGCGAGAAACTTCTCGCGAATCTCGCCCGGCACGATGGCAGCGGCGTCAGGCAGCGGGGAGATTGCGCCCGCGCCGATTTCCGCGTCGCCGGAACGGGCGTCGGTCGCACGGATGCAACTCGTTTCCGAACCAGTGCTTCGGTCAACCGCTGGACCCTGCGGCACCGCCGCGGGAAATCGACCGATACGATACTGCCGTAGACCAACCAATTCCCTGGAGGGCACTACACGGAACGTCCGGTGCTGTCAAGGAATTGGTCTCTCGCGGCCTGGCCGCGGGCGATCACGGCGGCGCGAGGGGCCGAGTCACCGCACGAGTTCGACGAGCGCGTTCGTCAACCGCGCGCCCGAGCCAGGTTCGACGAGCAATGCCTGCGTCGTCAGGGTCGCGCCCTGCAACGACACGTCGTTCGGGATCGGAAGCGTCAGATCCACGATTCCAGCCGGACCCGGAATCGCGAGCGCGGGCAGCACGACACCCCGCGCCAGGTCGACGCGGAGCGTTCCGAGGGATGGCACCACGTGCCGCACGACACCGACTCCGACCAGCGGAACCGCGACGCCGCGGCCGTCGGCATAGCCCGGTCGGAACACGGCACGGCCGACGAATCGACCGCCGACGCGCGGCGCCTCGACGCATTCCCACTGACGGTGGCGCTGGATCCACCAGCCAATCGGGAATGGACCCGAAACCCCTTGGTCGTAGCGCGTGACGAGGAAATCGAGATCGCCGTCGTCGTCGAGATCGACGACGACCCACGGGGACGCGGGGCCGTACGGCTCCGAGCCCGACGGCAATCGGTCCGACGCGTCACGGAACGTTCCATCGGCCGCCTGCAGCGCGAGTCGGTGCGGCGACGGCGAAAGACCGACGCGCTGCGCCGCGAACAACACGTCGGCACGGCCGTCCTCGTCGAAATCGGCGACGACCAGTCGACCGCGGCGCTGGACGTTTCCGAACGCCAGCGACGGACCTTGGCGGAACGTCCCGTTGCCGTTGCCGAGCCAGACTCGGTGATCGCTCGACGTTGCGCCGACGACGACGAGATCGGTGCGGCCGTCGCCGTCGACGTCGGCGAGTCGCGCGACGTGCGCACCCGCGACAGGCAGCGGCGGCCATGCGTCTCGGAACTCGGCGGAGTCGTTGCGCAGCAGCCGCAGCGGCGCGAACTCGTCCCGCGGTCCGTCCAGCAGATCGAGGTCGCCATCGCCGTCGACGTCGGCGAAGTCGAGCGCGAGGTTTGGCGACAACCAGCCGGCCGGCCCGACGGTACCCGCCAAGCGAAACCCGCCGCGCCCATTGCCGACGAGCAAACGGTGGCGGCCGTCGCTGAAGCCGACGAGCACGTCGAGTGCACCATCGCCGTCGAGATCGTGCATGGCAGCGGTGGCGAAACCGGCCGCGACGTTCGGCAGCGGTGTCGCTGGTAGCAGCACGCCGCGTCCATCGTTTCGGTGCACGTGGACGGAACCGTTGCTCGTCACGACGACCGCATCCGGACGTCCATCGCGGTCCACGTCACCGCAGAGCGCCATCGAATGCGGGCCACTGGAGAGCCACTGCACGACCGCGAACTGCCCGCTCGCCGACTGCCGATACACGCGACCGTCTCCGGTCACGAGGTCGATGCGGCCGTCTCCGTCGAAGTCGGCCGCGACCGCGCGATCGACGTCGAGCAGAGGTCCGACCGTGCCGACACGACCCGGACCGAAGGGCATGCCTGTCGCC
>JAEYTU010000313.1 GCA_023433825.1 Planctomycetota bacterium | reverse complement strand
CGGCGGGGTCGACGAACGGGCGACGACGCGCTTCGACGACGACGTGCTGGCGCGGATGCGCGCCGTGCCGGGCATCGCCGCCGAGTCGACGTGGGTGCGTGGGCGGACCGTCGCGACGATCGGTGGCGAGACCATCGACGTCGAACTGGTCGGCATCGCGCCGTCGCAGCGGGTCGCGCGTTCGTTCGAGTTCGTCGCCGGCGACGGGCCGCGCGCGCTCTCGGCGATGGCCGCCGGCGAAGGCGTCGTCGTCGCCGAACCGTTCGCGTTCCGCCATTCACTCGCGATCGGTGCGCCGGTCGAGCTGCTCGGCGCTGCGGGCGTCGAACGATTCGTCGTCGCCGGCATCGTTCGCGACTACGGCTCGGAACAGGGCTACGTCGCGACGACGGCCGCAGTGGCCGCCGCGCGCTTTCGGATGCGCGGCGTCTCGGCGATCGCGTTCGAGGCCGGCGACGCCGTGACGGCCGACGAACTCGGCGAACGCGTGCGGGCGGCGGCGTCGGCCGCGGCGACCGAGCAGGACGTCCACGTCGTCACGCAACAGCGGCTGCGCCACGGATCGATGGAACTGTTCGACCGGTCGTTCGCGATCACCGGCGGCATGCGGCTCCTGTGCGTCGTCGTCGCGTTCCTCGGGATGCTCGGCGCGTTCGCGGCGCTGCAGTCCGAACGCGGCGCCGAGCTCGGTGTGCTGCGCGTCCTCGGCGCGTCGCGGCGGCGCGTGTTCGCCGTCGTGCTCGGGCAGACGACGATGCTCGGCGTCGCCGCAGGACTCGTGTCGATCCCGGTCGGGTACGGCCTCGGGCTGGTCCTCGCGCACGTCGTCCATCGGATCTCGTTCGGCTCGACGCTGCTCGACGTCGGAATGCCGGCGAGCGCTGCCGTCGAAGCGCTGGTGCTCGCGGTCGTCGCCTCGACGCTCGCCGGGTTGCAGCCGGCGTGGCGGTTCGCGCGGCTGCGGTCGGCGGTCGCGCTGCGGGAGGGGTGACGGCGGCGCGTCGCGCTACGGCGTCGGTGCCGGCCGCGGCGCTTCGGTGGCGTTCGCGTGCGGCGCGATCGCCGCGCACCACACCAACATCGCGACGAGTCCGAAGTGGATCAGGCCGACGTTGTCGAGCGTCCACCAGAGCTCGTCGCCGAGCAGCTTGCGTTGCCGCAGCGGCAGCGCAACGGCGAATGCGACCCACGTCGCGATCGCGAACGTTCGTGCGACGCGACCGCTGCCGGGGCCGATCGCGCACAGCAGCGCGGCCGCCGGGGCGATCGCGGCGAGGTGATAGACGCGCGTCAGTGGCGACAGCAGCGACATCACGATCACGGTGATCGCGCAGCGGACGAGGATCGCGGAGCGGGCGTCGAGTTGGCGCGCGCGAATCCAGCCGAAGGCCGCGATGCCGAGCAGCAGCAGCGTCCACGACAGCTTCGCGATCCGAAGCTGCGTCCCGTCGAGATCGGCGATCGCCAGCGTGCGGCCGTCGGCGTCGCGTGGACGAGGCTGCAGCAGGTAGTCGAGCGTGCCGCGGATGCTCGCGCTCGGGCCGACCTCGGCCGACGTTCCGCGGCTCTCGCTGTGGAACAACGGATCGAGCACGGCGTCGTGGAAGTCGCCGAGGTGGCGTAGGTGCTCGGACGTCGACAGGAACGGCAGCGGTGCGACGAGGACGAGCGCTGCGGTCGTGGCGGCCGCGACGAGACCGGCGCGGACGCGGCCCATCGCCGGCAGTGCGACGACGAAGATCGCCGGCGTCAGCTTGAGTGCGATCGCGACACCGAACGCGATGCCGGCGCGGACGTCGCGTCCGTTCGCCAGCGTGACGACGCCGCGCGCGACGCAGGCGGCGACGACGAGGCTCAGTTGGGCGTTCGTCAGGTTCTGCGTGATGCAGCGGCCGAACAGGACGGCGAGCAACGCGATCCGCCATGCCGACACCGGGCCGAACCAACGCATCGTGCGCAGCGCGTCGACGACGAGGCTCGTCGCGGCGGCGGCCAGCAGGAGTCCGTAGAGGATCCGCGTCAGCTTCTCGGGCAACACGAGGTCGATCGCGGCGAGCGGCAGCAGCACGACGTGCGGGTACAGGAACGCACCGATGTCACCGCGGTCGCGATAGAGGTTCGCCTCGCCGGCGACGAGTTCGCGCGCGCAGTCGAGGTAGATGCCGAAGTCGGTGTACGCGGTCAGCAGCGGACGCAGCGCGAGGAACGCGGCGATCGCGAAGCCGATCGCGATGCACGCGCGGCGGCGGTGGGGGGATGGCTCGGTCGTCACGTGGTCGAGGGCCGCGTTTGTAAGAAGTGAAAGGAAAGTGCCAGGCACGAACTTCCCACTTTCGCGGCGCAGAGCGGACGGAATACTGCCGGCCCGATGGACCAAGCTGCACTCGTCGATCTCGCGAAGTCGATGGCCACACGCGCCGGCAACGCCGATTTCGGCGTCCTTCGTGCGCGCGACGACGAACGTGCGCAGCTCGCGGCCGCGACGCCGCCGATCGTCGACGCGCAGGCGCAGGACTACGTCGCGTGGCGGCGTGCCGTGCTGTGGGTCGCTGGCGTGTTGCTCGCGATCGGGTTCGTGCTCGCGGCGATCGATCACTCGACGGCCGCGGAGCAGATTGCGAAGGGCCAGATCGCGGCGAACGGCGGCCAAGGCGACCTGAGACAGGCAACGGCGTTGGTCGAGCAGGAGGTCGGGGCAGCGAATCTGGAGGTTGTCGACAACCTGCAGATCACGATGCTGCTGCTGAAGCTGACGATCGCAGTCTGCGTGTTGTTGGCCGCGCGCGCGTGGGCGCACACCCGTCGATCGCAGTTCCTGACGCGGTGGAGCTGGGTCATCGCCGTCGTCGTCCCGCTCGGCATTCTGTCCTACCCGTTCGCCAACGATCTCGACTTCCGGCACCTCGACGGGTTCGGGTTCGCGCAGGGTCGCGGTGAGATCGTCAAACGTGGCTTCGCGATGTACTTCGGCCTTCTGACGCTCGCCGCGATCGGCCCGAAGTTGCTCGCGATGTTCCCCGGCATCATGCGCGCGGCGTTGACGCTGAAGACGCTGCTGCCCGAATCGGCGGTCCCCGGCTGGGTGACGGTCGCCGTCGCGCCGCTGTTCGCCGGCTTCCTGCTGCTGATCCTGTGCGTGACGAGTCAGTTGCAGGGCAGCATCGTGCTGATCGCGGCCGTCACGGCGCTGGCGATGGGGCCGGTCACGTATCTGCGCCACGCGAAGGAACTCGTCCGCCCGCACACGTCGGCAGAGGTGACGACGACGGTCCGTGCAGTCCGCCGGACCGCGATGCTGTTCAACCTGCTCGGCGCCGGACTTCTCGTCGGCTACGTCGTCCACACGACGGCGATCCCGTGGTTCACGCTGATCCACCTGCTGATCGAAGCGCTCGGCGGCGTGTTGCTGACGATGGTCGTCTTCAGCGATGCGATGC
>JAEYTU010000208.1 GCA_023433825.1 Planctomycetota bacterium | reverse complement strand
GGCCGAGGGTCGCGTCGCCGATCCCGAGTCGATCCGTCCGCACCTCGATCGCTGCCTCGACTGCCGCGCCTGCGAGACGGCGTGTCCGTCCGGCGTCCGGTACGGCGAGATCCTGGAAACCGTTCGCAGCGAGATGCAACGGACGGCGCCGGCGCGTGGCGTGTTCACTGCACTTCGAAAGCTGCTGCTGAAGCAGGTCGTCGCGCGGCAGGGCGTCCTGCGGACCGCGTTCTTTGTCGGCCGAATCGCACAGAACCTCGGGCTGCGGCACCTCGCGACATGGCTTCGGATCCTGCCGCGGCACGTCGGCGCGCTGATGCCGACGATCCCGCCGCACCGCGCACGGCGCCCGCTGACGGGGCGTCATCCAGCGCAGGGGACACCGCGCGGCCGCGTGGCCTTGCTGACCGGTTGCGTGATGGAGCAGATGTTCGGCGACGTGAATCGCGCGACGGTCGCGTTGCTGACGGCGAACGGCTTCGACGTCGACGTTCCGGCCGCGCAGGCCTGCTGCGGCGCGCTGTTGATCCACGATGGCGAATCCGACGCCGCGCGCGCGCTGGCGCGGCGAAACGTCGCCGCGTTCGCCGGTCACGACGCGATCCTCTCGAACTCCGCCGGGTGTGGCGCTGCGATGCGCGAGTACGGCCACCTGCTCGGTGACGACGCCGGCGCGGAGTTCGGTCGGCGCTGCCGCGACGTCACGGCGTTCCTCGACGAACACGGGCTGACCGCGAAGCCGGCGCCGTTCCCGCACAAGGTCGCCTACGACGACCCATGCCACCTCTGCCACGGCCAGGGCGTGCGCGCGCAACCGCGTCGCCTGCTGCGCGAGGTCCCGGGACTGGAACTGGTCGCGCATCAGGACCCCGAGGACTGCTGCGGGTCGGCCGGGATCTACAACCTCGTGCACGGCGAACTCGCGGCGGCGATCGGTGCGAAGAAGGTCGCGAAGCTCGTCGCGAGCGGAGCCGACGTCGTCGCGACCGGAAACCCCGGCTGCATGATGCAGATCCGCGCACACCTGACGGCCGGCGGTCACGGCCTGCGTGTCGTCCATCCGGTCGAACTGCTGCTACCCGAGCGCGCGGGGGGGACTTCGTGACCGCGCGGGTTCACGTTCAGTCGAACGCGGCCGATGCGGCGGACCCGGGCGTCGCGAGCGCCGCCGAGCGGCTGCGGTTCGCGTTCGCGTTCGCGGCGGCGCGCGAGAACGTGCACGCGCGGCTCGACGGCGACGCGTCGGCGATGCGGATCACGTTCGACGGTCAGGAAGACGCGCCGGCGGACGTGATGCTGCATCACTTCCTGCTCGAGTTGGAGAAGGCCGGCGCCGTCAGTCACGGTTGGATCCACCCGCAGCCCGACTGGGACGACGCGACGATCGCCCTCGCCGCGGCGGCGCTCGATCGCGCGCTGACGCGGATCCGAATCCTGCTCGTCGAGCACAACTCGTGGACGAGTGGCGGCGTTCCGTACGTGTTCGCGACCGACGACGCGGTGCTGCGCGAGCGCGGCCTCGCCTGGTACCGGTTTCCGAAACGTGGTGCCGTCGAGCTCATGGCGCGCGACGGCGTCGTTCGGATCGCGTTCGCGGCCGGCGACGTCGGGGCGATCACGTCGTCGGGCTTCTACGTCCCGACGCGGATCCACGGCGACTTCACGGCAACGGTCGCCTACCGGCTCGGCACGTTCGATCCGGGCCCCGACTCGGCATGCCTCGCGTTGTTCCAGCAGAACGAGGCCTCGACGGTGCGCGTCTACGCGCAGTTGACCTGCACGCCGACCTGCGCCGGCCGCGTGTTCGTCGCACAGGCCGGACTGCGCGGCGGCGTCACGTCACCGCTTCCGGCCGACGCAGGCCCGGGAGCGTTCCGACTGCGACGCGCGGGGCGCACGGTCACGGCCTGGCATCGATCCGGAGGTGGCGACTGGCGCGAGCTCGGCGCGGTCGACGACGACCCGGGCGACGATGCGATCCTCGGCTGCAAGATCTGGACGAAGGTCGCCTGCGGCGGGCTCGTCGCCGAGCTGCACGACTTCACGGTCGCGGGTCGCGTCGCCGACGACCCAGGCGCACCGGCCGACGTGCGGCCCGATCCGCTCAGCCGCCGATGATGTTCCAGACGCCGTTCGACGCTGCGAGACCTGGGGCGACCGCGCCGGGGTCGAGCACCATCCACTGCGCGAACAGGTAGCCGCGGAAGAAGATCGTCACCGGCGGAATCGGCACCGTGACGGCCGCCGTTCCGGCGCCGGGGCCACCGCCGACCGTCGTGGCCGGCAGGAACACCGACGGCGCGACGAGCAACCGACAGCCGTGGAAGCCGATCAGTCCGAGATCGATCGGCAGCGGGTTGCCGGAGAACGTGTCGCGGCTGCCACCGAGGATCAGCACTGCAGCGCGCTGCGACGCGGCCTGCGCGAGCGTCTGCTGCCACCCGGCGTTGGCGGGCAGCGGGAGTCCGCCGGCCGCGCCGGCGACCGGGATCACGTTCCCACTTCCCGGACAGCCTTGTCCGAACGGAACCGACACGCCCTCTTGGAACGTGAACCGCGTCGCGAGTCCCCAACCCGGCTGGATGACGGCGGCGAACTGCTCGTTCGCACCGGCGACGTTGAACAGCCGCTGCACACCCGGTGAACCGCTGGTCGCGGCCCGCAGGTCGTAGGCGAACGCGTTATTGCCACGGCCGTTGCCGAACACCTTGACCTCGACGACGACGCTCGACGCGCCGTCCCAGACGAAGTCGGTCGGCAGCGTGACCAGCATCGGGAACGACCCCGGCGTCGCCGTGCCGAGCAGTCGGTTCGCCCGCGGCGCCGTCACCCGACCGCCGAGCAGGTTCGCGTCGAACTGCGCGCTCGGGCCGAACATGGGTCCGTTGGCGATCGAGATCTCGCAGTCGACGTTCGCGCCGGTCTGGCCACCGGGCGTACCGGCAGGCCACGCGATCGTGTTGACCCGCACCGGATGCACGGCGGCGCGCACCCAGTCGGCGGCGGAGTACCACTGCTGGTACCGCATGATCGGCCCGGCGAACGGGTAGTTGTTCGCCGAGGTCGGCGCCGGAATCGGAAGGGAGAAGTTGAAGTTCGCTTGCGCGGGGACGGCAGCCGCCGCGGCCATCGCCGCGACCATCAGCAGGATCGGTTTCATTTCGGGTCTCGTCTGCAAGCTCCGCGCGCGGCGGACGACAGGGCGGAAGTGTATCCCGTTAGTCACGAGCCGCCGGCTGGCAACACTCGGCCGGCACGCATCCGTCCATCACGACGTTCACCGGTAGTAGCAGTCCGTCGATCCGACCACGCTCGCGCCGGCGCCGGTTCCACCGCCGAGCAGGTGCAGTTGGCCGGTCACGCTGACGATCGGTGCGAACGCGGCGCGCGTCAGACTCATCGGCGGACCCGCGGTGAACGATCCCGCGGCTGCGTCGAAGACCTCGGTCGTACCGAGCGCATTCGGCGTCGTGATCGCTCCGTCGGCGCCGCCGACCATCAGGAAGCGCCCACCGCCGAGCGGCGTCGCCGCGTGCAGTCCGCGCGCGTGCTGCATCGCGCCGGTCGCGGTCCAACGGTTCGTCGACGCGTCGTAGATCTCGGCCTGCGCGGTCGGCGTGCCGAGGTTGTTCGGGAGTTGGATCGAGCTGATCCCGCCGCTGACGAGGAAGCGTCCGTTGCCGAGATCGGCGACCGGATAGATCGTCCGCGCCGTTCCCATCGACGGGCCGCGCGTGATCGCGTTCGTCGCGGGGTCGTAGATGTCGCAGTCGGTGAAGACGGCGGGCAGCTTGATGATCACGCGGATCCACCCGATGCCGCCCGCGAGCAGCACACGGCCGTCGGGGAGCGGGATCGCGGCGTGACCAGCGCGCGGGGTGTTCATGTTCGGCCCGACCGTCCACGTGTTCGTCGCCGGGTCGTAGAGCTCGGTCGAGGTCAACGCCGAGTTGATCGGGTCGAACGGCGTGACCGGCTGGTTCAGATCGGAGAGGCCGCCGGCGACGAGGATCTTGCCGTTGCCGAGCAGCGTCGCCGAATGCCCCATGCGTGGATCGCGCATCGGCGCGATGGCGGCCGTCGTCATCGTCGCGAGGTCGAGCAGTTCGGCCGTGTTCTGCGGATCGTTGATCCGATCCACGCCGCCGATCAGGAAGGCCTTGGTCCCGCCGACGACTGTCGCCGTGTGCAGCGATCGCTCGGTCGTCAGCGTGGGCCCCGGTTGGTAGCCGTCGGTCCGCGGGTCGTAGATCTCGGTCGTGTTCGTCGCGATCTGCGCGAGCAGCCCGCCCTGCCCGCCGCCGACGACGATCCAGCGATCCTCACCCGTGCTCCCTTGCGGGAACCGCAAGGCCGTGCTGAACGCGCGCGGGATCGCGAGGTTGACCGCGCGGTCGCGGAACGCATTCGCCGGCGCGAAGCGCGTGACGCGCGGGAAGCTCAGCTTGTCGACGAACAGCGTCTGCCCGGGAAGGCTGAACGCTTGCCAGTGGATCGTCGCGTCGAGGAAGCCGGGATCGTTCGGCACCGGGATCGCCGGCGGGGTGAACCGATTGCCGACGAAGAACTGCCCCGTGATCGCCTGACCGATCGACTCGATGCCGACGTCGAGCACACGCGTGTCGCGCGGGTCGAGCAGGCTCAGCGGCACCGGCCCCGTCGTCGCACTGAGCACCACGACGGCGAACTGTCCGATCGGTCCGCTCGCCACCGAGATCTGCAGCGGGCCGGGGTACGACCCACCGTCGATCGAAAGCTCCAGCGCGGACTGTGCGTGCACCGCCTGCGCGGCGACGAGGGAACTGACGACGAGCCACGCGAGCGAAGGGATCTTGTTCATGGGCCGGTAGTGCCGCGATTGCTCGCGGGTTGCAGCAGTTTGCGGGGTGTGTTCGTTGGGATTGGCCGTTTGTCGACGGTGTTGCGAGCGGCACGGAAGGCCCCAGCAAGCACTGTCCCATCGCGGCCCGCGATGTCGGCCTCCGCGCGAAGCGCGGAGGCCTTGGGCTGCGGCCCGATCGTGGGCCGCGATGGGCATGTTGCGACGGGCGCGGGATGCTACCGCGCGACGCACGAACCCGACCCGCGCGGCGCAATCGCGCGCGACGACGGGCAGAATGCGCGGCACCCACGATGCGCATCTACACCCGTACCGGCGATCACGGCGAGACCGGCCTCTTCGGCAACCACCGCGTCCCCAAGGAGGACCTTCGCGTCGAGGCCTATGGCACCGTCGACGAGCTGAACTCGTTCCTCGGACTGATCCGCGCCGAGCCGCTGCCGGGAACGCTCGACGCGCGCATGAAGGAGATCCAGGACACGCTGTTCGAACTCGGCTCGGACCTCGCGACCGTCGACGGCAAGGCGTCGCTGCCACGGGTCGTCCCGGGGATCACCGAGATGGAGCACTGGATGGACGAGACCGACAGCGAGCTGCCGCCGCTGCGAACGTTCGTCCTGCCGGCCGGCACGCGCGCCGCAGCCCTGCTGCACGTCGCGCGAACGGTCGCCCGCCGCGCGGAGCGGGTCGTGTGGCACCTGCACCGGCGCGATCGGATCCCGACCGAGATCGGGACCTATCTGAACCGGCTGTCCGACCTGCTGTTCGTCTGGGCGCGACTCGCGAATGCGCGCGCGGGGGTTGCCGATGTGCCGTGGGTCGCGCGGCGGTCGTGAGGCCTCCGGTGATGCCCCCGGTGGGAGCGGGGCCTCTTAGGAGCCGCGCGCGCCAGGCCGGACGTCTTCAGGCCGGACCTCGTGAGGCCGGCCTGCGGGCGTCAGACCGGGCCTGCGGCGGTTCGGCCGAGGCGGCAGGCGCGGCGGAGCCACATCATCGCGCGCTCCACTTCTCGCGGGCTCGTCACCGGGATCTCGACGAACTCGCGCGAGTTCGGATCACCGTCGTCCGGTTGGCGCTTCGCGCCGGGGATCTTCAGTGCTTCGGTGACCTGAGGCGGTGCGAGTTTGACGACGACCCCCTTCTTTCCGAGGTAAGCGAAGACCTGACCGCGGACATAGAAGCTGTCTTTGCCCGCATTCTTTGCCCGGGTCACATCTTTCCAGGCGCAGAGACGTTCCACGATCGTGCCAAGGGGATCCATGAAGCGCGGCACTATACCGACGGCAGCACCGCGCCCCTAGCAGGCCGATCGAAAACGTTCAGCCGCGACGAAACCAGTTGCGCATGACGAGGAACATCATCGCTGGGTATTCGTCGAGGCGGCGGCGCAGATACGCGATCGCCATGTCCCACCCGAGCGAGAACGGAACGTAGAGCCGACAGCGAATCCCACGGTCACGCAGCTCTTTGAGCAGCTTCTCGCGCGGGACGCCGAACAGCATCTGCACCTCGTAACGGTCGGTGCCGACGCCCGCGTCCCGAACGACCTCGTCGACGAAGCGCCGTACGTAGCGTTCGTCGTGCGTCGCGAACTCGACGTAGTGACCGCGCGCCAGCAGCTCGCCGGCGAGTTCCAGCAGCCGCTCCTTCATCGCGTCCTTGTCGGTCAGCGCGATCGTCGCCGGCTCGCGGTAGATCCCGATCACGAGTCGCGTCCGCATGGCGGGCGGCAACGCCGCGACGTCCGCCTTCGTCCGATGCAGGCGCGACTGAACGACGCAACCGACGTGGTCGTCGCCATTTGCGTGCAGCTTTCGCAAGAACGCGAGCGTGAAGTCGGTCCACGCTGCGCTCTCCATGTCGACCGACACCCGCACCCCCTTCGCGCGCGCGTGCCGAATGATCCGCTCTGCGGCTTCGCGACTCCCAGCGCCGTCGCCGCCCTTCTCGAGCGGCGCGAGCGTGTAGCTCGACAGCTTCAACGAGACGGTCGGTCGGTCGAGTCCTTCGCCGAACCGAGGATCCGATGCGACCGCGTCGACCATCGCGAGATAGGTCTGCACGTTCTGCTCGATCGTCGCGGCATCCTCGATCCCCTCCGCGAGCAGATCGAGCGTCGTCGTCAGACCGCGCTCGCGCCAGAGCTGCGCAGCGACGTCCATCGCCTTCCCGAGGGAATCCCCGGCGACGTAGGGCCTCGCGAAATGACGCACCAGGAACGGCGGGATCAGGCGAATCAGCGGGTTCACGAGGGTCGGCGATTATGGCTGCGGTCGAATCGAAAGCTACGAGACCGTCGCGCGCCGGTCGGCGCAGTGCGACCCGAGTCGCGCTGCGGAGCGTCGGAAGGTCGCGTCGAGTCGCACGGCACATTCGGAACCGGTGCCGCGTCCGAGAATTGCCATGCAGCTCACCACCGCCGTCGCCACCACCTCGCTGCTCGTCGCCTTCTTCACGGCACCTGCCTTCGGGCAATCCCTGTTCGTCGATCCGCTCCGTGGCAACGACGCGGACGGAGGCAGCGCCGATCGACCGGTACGAACGATCACACGCGCGTTGGCGCTCGCGGACCGCGGCACGCGTCCGGTCGTCAACGTGCTCCCCGGCTACTACGGACCTGCGCACAACGGCGAGACGCTGCCACTTCGGATCGGCAGCGGCGGCGCGACGCATGCGGGCCTGGTCGTGCGCGCCGTCGACGGCGGCGTGACGTTCGACCTCGCCGGGAGCCGGACACCGGCCATCGACATCGGCGCGAACGCGTTCGACGTCCGGCTGACCGACATCGACTTCGTGAACGGCGAGATGCTCGACCCTTCCGCGCGAGTCGTCGAGATCTCGGCGACGACGCGCGGGATCCGAATCGACCGCTGCCGATTCGAGAGCGCGCGCCGCGGGATCGTCGTCGTCGACGTCGATCCGGCGTCGACGGACATCGCCGTGCACGACAACGTGTTCGTGGATCTGACCGGCGCGGCGATCGACGCGCTCGAGCGCGAGGGTGTGATCGAGGTCTGGCACAACACGATCGTCGGTTCGTCGAGCACACCGAACTCGCTCGGAATCCACGTCGAGTCGCCGTTCGCGCGCGTCTGCAACAACCTGCTCGTCGGCCTCCGCGAGGGAGTCGTGACCGGCGCGTCGGTGCCGCCGAACGCGGTCACCGGCAACGACGTGTGGCAGTGCCAGACGCCGTTCTCGGGGTCGCTGACGACGCCGCCCCCCGGCAACCTCGCCGTCGATCCGAAGTTCGTCGCGCCGCTGTCCGGCGACTTCCGCCTGCGCGCCGACTCGCCGTTGATCGATGCCGGTGCTCCGTCGTTCGGCGCAGCCGACTTCTTCGGCAACCCGCGCGACGTCGACGGCGACGGCGACGGCACCCCGCGTCCGGACATCGGCGCGTTCGAACTGGCGACGGCGCAATTGACGCGAACGTTCAACCCGCAGAACGGCTCGCTCGTGCTGCAGATGTCCGGACCGGCCGGGAACGTCGGCGCCGTGCTGTTCGCCCTCGACGACGGTGGCCTCTACGTGCCCGGGATCGGCCACCTGCTGCTCGATCCGGCGTCGCTGCTGTCGGTCGCGACACCGCTGTCGGCGCTGCCGCAGTCGACGATCCTCGTGCTGCCGGTCCAACTCCCCGGCGTCGGGCTGCGCATGCAGGGGGTCGCGATCGATCTGGCGCGCAACCGCGCGACGACGACCAACCTCGCGCGCGCGATCTTCTGACCGAACGGAATCCGCTACGCCCGCGGACGGTCGGCTGCCGATCACAGGCCGTCGGCGTCCAAAGGTTCAGGCATGCGGATCGTGTTTCTCGTCGAGTCGGTGGAGTCTCTCTGGGGTGGCGTGAAGACCGTCCTCGAGGACGCGAATGCGCTGTTCGACCGCGGCCACGACGTGACCGTGCTCGCGATGACCCGCGCTCCGTCGTGGATGGAGCTGCGCTGTCGCTTCCGCCAGGTCCCGCAGTTGACGCCCGCGTCGATCCCGGACGCCGACGTCGTCGTCGCGACGTTCTGGCCGACCGTCGAGATCGCCGCGAAGGCCGGCAAGGGCAAGGTCGTCCACTACTGCCAGGGCTTCGAGCTCGCGTCGGAACCGCACGAACTGCGCCCACGGATCGACGCCGCGTATCGGCTGCCGACGCACAAGGTCACGATCGCGCCGCACCTGACGGCGACGCTGACGCAGCGCTACGGCGGTTCGATCCACGAGATCGTCTACGGCATCGACGACGGCGTGATGCACCCCGGTGAACTGCGCGCGCGTCCGCGGCCGCTGCGCGTCGGGCTGGTCGGACCGTACGAGATCCCGTTCAAGGACATCGCGACCGGCATCGCCGCCGCGACGCTCGCGCACCGCGCCGGCCTCGAGATCCAGCTCGTCCGCGTGACGAACACGACGATCCACGCCGACGAACGCGCTGCGACGATCCCGATCGAGTGGCACGAGCGCGTCGCGCCTTCCGAGATGGGCGAGATCTATCGCAGCCTCGATCTGTTCGTCGGGTCGTCGCGCAGCGACGAGGAGGGCTTCTTCCTGCCGGCGATGGAGGCGATGGCCTGCGGCGTTCCGTGCGTGCTGACCGACATTCCGTGCCATCGCGGCTACGCCGACGTGCCGTTCGCACTGTTCGTGCCACCCTCGGACCCGGCCGCGATGGCCGAAGCGATCGTGACCGCATCCGTCGCGTCGCTGCGGCAGACGCTTCGCCAGAACGGCCTCGCCGTCGCCGCGCGGTACGGCCAGCGCGCGCACGTCGACGCCCTCGAACGCGTCCTGACGTCGATCGTCGGTGCCGGCGCGGCGCCCGCCGGTCCGGCGCAGATGACGGCCGGCATGGTCGGCGCACTGCGCGAGCTCGCCGCGCTGTACCACGAAGCCGGTGACGAACTCGCCGCGCGGCGTCATCACGCCGCGATCGTCTGTCTTGCACCGCAGGACGCGTCGGCACTGCAGGCGCTGGCCGAGTCGACCTACGCGACCGGCGACGCCGAGTCCGCCGCACGACTGCTGCTGCAGGCAGCCGCGATCGAACCGCGACCGACGCACGCTGCGGCGCTGAACAACCAAGCCGGCGTCCTGCAGCACGCGCTCGGCGATCGCGACGGCGCGCGCACCGCGTTCCAACGCGCACTGACGCTCGCGCCCGACTTCGCCGACGCACGCGCGAACCTCGCCGCGTTGCGCTGAGCGATCGACAGATCGTGCGCGTCCTCTGCAACCTGCCACTCGAGTGCTTCGACGATCGGAGCACGTTCGCGCCGATCGACCTCGTCACCTACGGCCCCGCAGATCGCGTCGTCGTCGACGGCCACCACTACCCGCCCGACGTCGTCTTCGACCCGAGCACGGGCACGCTCGAAGAGCTGCTCGCCTCGCTGCCGAACGGTTGGCGCCCCGACCTGATCCTGATCTGGTGGCCCGATCAGGATCCGCTGCCCGAAGGTCTCGAACGCAGCGCGGTCCCCGTCGTCGCCGTCGTCTCCGACTACAACCTGACGCTGCCGTACACGGCGCAACTTTGGCCGTTCTTCGACGTCGTGCTCGTCGACCGCTCGGGCGTCGACGTCCTGCAGGGGCTCGGCTTCGCGGACGTGCGGCCGTTCGTGCAGTTCTCGTTCAAGCGGCGCGACCATCGCATCCACGAACGCACGCCGCGCACGATCGACGTCGGCTTCGCCGGCAACTTGAATCCAGTCGTCCAACGCGAGCGCGCGCCGTGGCTGGCGCGAGTCGCGCGGCTGCGCGACCGCGGCATCGGCGTCGACATTCGCAGTGGTGTGTTCGGCGACGCCTACGGGCGGTTCCTGTCGTCGGTGCGGATCGGCTTCAACCGGTCGATTCGCGGCGAGATGAACCTTCGCGCGTTCGAGGTCCCGGCCTGCGGCGCGCTGCTGATGATCGAGCGCGAGAACCTCGAGGTGCGCGACTTCCTGACGCCAGGCGAGGAGTGCGTGCTGTACGGCGACGACGACTTCGAGTCGATCGTGCAATCACTGCTCGACGACCCCGGAACGATCGAACGGATCGCCGCCGCCGGTCACCGCCGCGTGCAGTCGCATCGGATGGGCGACCGTCTGCGCGCGATGCTCGACTTCCTCCGCGCACGCGGTCCCGGTCGGCCCGAGTCGACGCCGTTCGATCGTGCACTCGGTCGCGGCACGGCGATGCTCGCGACGTGGGCACGCGGCACCGGCAACGTTCGGTGCCTGCTCGAGGCGTGCCGCCTCGCGCCGAACGACCCGCGCCCGTGGAACGCGCTCGGCGTCGCGATGCTGCGCGCCGACCCCGAGCGTCATCTGCGGCAGGCCTACGACGCGTTCGTTCGCGCCGCGGCTCTGTCGCCGAGCTACGCACCGGCGGCGCTGAACGCTGCGCTGCTGTTGCAGTCGAGCGATCGTCCCGACCTTCGGGATCGACACCTGACCGAGGCCGCGCGCCGACTGACCGCGAACGCGACGTTCGCCGACCTCGACGGCCCGCTGTTGCCGAGCGTGTTCAGCGAACGCGCGATCGACGCGTCGCACGCGCTGGCGCGCGCCGTGCGCGCCGGATCGCCGCGACCGCTCGCCGACGCGCTGCTTCCGGTCTGACGCGCGGCTGCGGAGTTCGCGGATCGCCGCTGCGTCCGAGCGACCGCTCCAGAAACCGCAAAGCGAGGTCGCCATGTCCGCATCGCCGTCCGCGACGCACTCCGCGTCGACTCCGTCCTTCGCCACGTTGCTCCCGTGCATGCTGGCCGCCGCGATCGGCGGCGGCGCGGTCGTCCGCGCGCAAGATGGCACCTCGACGTTCGGTCACGCCCGCGCGCGACAGATCGCCGAGACGGGACTGCTGCCGACGGCGAAGGACGTCGTCGTGCGCGACGTCTTCAACCGCCACCGCCACGACTTGCCGCGCCCGCGCGCCGGTGAGTCGGTCGCGTTCGACGTTCGCTTCGGCACGCGCGACGCCGTGATCGGCCGACCGGCCGTCCTGCAACTCGGGCTGACGACCGCACGCACGCGAACCCCGATCGAACGACCGCCGACCGACCTCGTGCTGGTTCTCGACCGCAGCGGCTCGATGGCCGACGCCGGGAAGATCACGCATTTGCACGAGGGGCTGAAGCGGTTCGCGCGCGCGCTGCGCCCAGACGATCGTGTCGCCGTCGTCGGCTACGACCACGAGATCCTGACGCTGCGCGAGCTGACGCCGTTTCGCGACGGCACCGACTTCCTTCGTTGCGTCGCCGAGCTGACACCGCGCGGCTACACGGACCTGAACGGTGGCCTGATGCGCGGCCTGACGCTCCTTCGCGAGGCGTCGGAACGTGGCGCGCGGCCCGCACGCGTCCTGCTGCTGACCGACGGGATTGCGAACCGCGGCGTCGTCGAGCCGGCGTCGATCGCGGCCGGCGCGCAGCCGTTCCTGCGCAGCGGCATCGAGCTGTCGGTGATCGGCGTCGGTCGTGACGTGCAGACC
>JAEYTU010000102.1 GCA_023433825.1 Planctomycetota bacterium | reverse complement strand
CCGATGGTCTACGTCGGCATTCCCGGCGGCAGCTTGGTCGTCGACGTGACGCAGACCGGCAACACCGGAGGCGCGTCGTGGTACCTCGAAGCGCAGACCCCGTTCAACGGCGCGCGTGAGAGCAACGGTGCCGCCCCGAGCACCTGCCGCTTCAGCAGCAACACCTACAACAACAGCATCGGCTACACGACGCCGCGTCTCAGCGGCAGCTGGTACGTCAACTACAGCGGACTGCTGTCGGGCGTGACCGGCTTCGCTTGGATCGGCGCCCAGGGCGTCGGTGGCAACTACGGCGGCTTGACGCTGCCGATCGACCTGACGCCACTCGGCGCGCCGGGCTGCAACGTCTACGCCTCGCCGGACATCGTCATTGGTCTGACGGCGACCGGAACCAGCGCGCGTTGGCCGACGATCCCGATCCCGAACAACCCGTCGATGGCGCGCCAGAGCTTCTTCGACCACTCGTTGTGGCTCGACGCGGCAGCGAACAGCTTCGGCGTCGTCGTCGGTTGGAGCAGCAAGTGGACGATCGGTGACGGCCTCGGCGCACCGGCCGCGACGGTTTACGCCACTGGCGCGAGCGCCGTGAACCCGACGGGCACGATGTCGCAGGGCACCGGCGTCGCGTTGCAGTTCAACAACTGACGCACTGCGTCGCGGTTGGCCGAGGCGGCGAACCGCGACGTGCTCGCCCGCCGGACCGCGCCGCTCAGAACCCGATCACGACCGCGTTCCCGAAGATCGGCTGCGTCCACCCTGGACCGAACGTCAGCGCCTGAAACGTCACACTGCCGAACGCGAGCGTGACCGGCAGGCCGTTCGGCGCGGCGATCGGGATCGCGGCCTCGCCGCTCGCGATCGGCGCCGTTCCCAGGACGAACCACGGGAACGTTGCGTCGATCCAAAGTCGGCCGAAGAACCCCGGCACCGGGAATGGCGTCGGCGCGACGCGCACGCCGAGCATCAGCACGGCCGTGCCTCCGCCCGGGCGCGCGTCGACGATCCGCGCCTCCAAACCGTCGCGCCGCTGACGCCAGATGTCGGGGAACAAGCCACCGGCGCCGAAGCACGGACTGCCGACCGGCAACTGACGCGCGTTCGCCGGGTCGATCCCACCGATCAGCAGCGTCGGTGTCGCCGTCAGCAGCCCCAAATACAGCGTGCACGGACTCGGCGAACGGAACGGCGCACCGGCCTGCACGCCCCACGCCAGCGTCGGCGCATTCGTCCGCGGGTTGTCGCCGCGGCCGTTCGAGCCCGGCGGCGGCACGTGATACGCGGCGAACACCGACTGTCCGTCGCTCGGCCAGTTCGCGCCGCCGACCTCGATCCCGTGGTAGACGCCCCGACACGGCACGACGATCGGCGCACTGAGCACGGTCGTCACGAGCCACGCCGCGCGACCGGTTCCCGGTGGCGGCTGCAGCGCGCCACTGCCGTACACCAACCCCGAGGTCCGCACGTCCGGGCCTTGGCCGACCGGGTCGTACGCACGCACGACGATCCGATAGGTCTCCTGCGTCCCCGCGTCCTGGTCGGCGGTCAGCATCGTGAAGCCGATGACGACACACCGATCGCCGATGTCGCCGACGCCGGCCAACACGAGCGGCGGCATCTCGGCAAGCAGCTCGCGTGGCGCGCCACCGCCGAGTCGATCGACGAACGTCGCACTCGTGGCGTACCGATCGGGGTAGACGAGGAAGTCGCCCTGCGCCGTGGCAGGGTCCGACAGCGGTGCAATTGCGAAGACGGCGGCGAGACGCGCCGCGCGCCACCGCCATCGTCTGCGCATCCAGCTCCCACCCATCGAGACTCCGCTCATCGAGCCACCTCGCGATTCCCGACCCGTCGCGTCGGGCCTGCCGCCGCACGCGCGCCGCACTCTATCGACCGGGAACCACGACGAGTCGCACCTGCGGCCGCGCCGAAACGCCGGTTGGACACCCACGCCCGGCCGACGGTAGGGTTCGCCGCCGCATGTTCGCAGCGACGACCGAACGCACCGCGCTCCGACTGGCGACGGCGGTGGTCGTCCTCGCCGGGCTGATCTGGCACCTGTACGGGATCACACGCCCGTTCGGGGCCGCGGACGTCAACGCCGGTCTGTACCTCGGGCCGTTCGCGAAACAGTGGGAGGCGCACGGCTGGCTCGCGCTGCGCGGCCTGCCGATCACGCCGCAGCTGATCCACGAGATCGGCCAGGGCACGCTGTACATGCAGCACCCGCCCGGCTGGTTGTGGGCGACGTACCTCCCGGGCACGTCGGAAGCCGCGATGCGCATCCCGTCGCTGCTCGTGACGATCGCCGGCGCCGTCGCGCTGTTGCACCTGCTCGTCCGCGCCCTCGGCGTCGTGCCGGCGACGGCGGCCGCGCTCGCGTTCACGTTCCTGCCGGTCGTCTCGCAGGTCACGCAGGTCTCGCTGGAGTCGCCGCTGTACGGGTTCGGGCTGATGTTCCTGCTGGCGACGGTCCGGCTGAACGGCACCGACGGCGCGGCCCCGGCGACCGGCGCGGCGCGGCGTGGCTGGCGCGCGCTGCAGCTCGCGAGCGGGTTCTGCGGGCCGTGGGCCGACTGGACGTTCGCGTGGTACTGCGCCGGCGTCGTCGCGCTCGTGCCGTGGCGCACGCCGCGGACGGCGCTGCGCGAACTCGTCGTGCCGGCGATCGCCGTTCTGGCGTCGGTCGCGCTGATCCTGCTGTGGCGCGATTGGGCGTTCGCCCACCCGGCCTACGTCGACGCGACGCGACGCGAAGGGACGGTCGGCGAACTGATCCGCTCGACGGTCCTGAAGCGCCCGGATCTCTCGACGTGGATCACGGGCTGCGCGCGGCATCTCGCACTCGCGACGACATCGTGGATCCCGATGCTGGCGCTGCCCGGACTCGTCGTGCTGCTGGCGCGACCGGCGACGCGGTGGCTGCTGCTCGGCCTCGCGATCCCCGGTCTGCTGCATCCGATCGTGCTCGCCGATCACGCGACGTTCCACGTCCACTTCTATGCGTATCTCGCGCCGGCCTTGCTCGCGGGATGCGTCGCACCGGCGGCGCACTTCGCCGGCGCGATGCGCGTGCCGGGACTCTTGATCGCCGCAGCGACGGTCGCCGCGGCGTTCCACGGCGGCGTTCGGATGCGGATCACGAACGACACGACGATCTTTCGCGACGTCGGTGCCGCGATGACGGCCGCCGTCGTCGACGGCGATCGGCGGAACCTGGTCGGGACGAACTTCCACCCGTACCCGTTCCCGTACTACCTGCGCCGCCCCGAGGCGCTCGCCGAGCCGATCCACGACTGGCAAGCACTCGAAGCCGGCCGCAAGCACACGCACTACGCCGGCATTCGCTTCTTCTGGTTCCGCGTCGTGCTGCCCGACGGCACGGACGCGCGGCCGACCGAGACCGCCGCGCTGAAGCAGTACCTCGACCTCGGCGGGTTCCGAAAGACCCGTCGCCAAGACCTCGAGCAGACGTTCCATCTGGTCGGCAACGACGCGCCGAACGTCGTCGCCGAGGCCTACGAGTACGAGATCCACCGGTGAACGCCGGACCGTCGGCCCCCGCCGCGCGCGCGGAGCCGCGTCCGCCGTGGTGGCCCGTCTGGCTGTACGTGTTGGTCGCGGCGACCTACCTCGCGTTCGGCTACTCGGTTCGGATCCCGTTCGACGCGATCCATCTGATCGAGCACGAGTTGCTCGCGACGCGGCCGCTCGAGTCGCTGTGGCACTGGCACGCCCAGCCGCCATTGCCGAACGTCGTCCTCGCCGCCGCGATGGCGCTCGCGCGCGCGACCGGGATCGCAACGGAGTCGCTGTTGTTGCCGCTGCAGCTCGCGCTCGGCGTCGTGACGGTCCGTTCGATCGCATGGCTCGCCTACGCAGTCCTTCGCCGAAAGGCCGCGGTTTTCGTCGCGGCCGCGACGGCCTGCTATCCGCCGCTGCACGAGTTCGTCTTCGTCTACTACTTCGTCGCGTTCGAGATCGCGTGCCTGGCGTGGCTGCCGGGCGCGGCGGCCGCCTACGCGCTGCGCCCGACGGCAGCGCGCTTTGCGAGCATCTGCGCGGCGGCCGTCGTGCTGACGTGGTCGCGATCGCTGTTCCACCCGATCTTCGCGGTCGTCGTCGTCGTCGGCATCGCGTGGCTGCGCGCACTTCCCGGCGGACCGGCTCCACGACGCCGCGTCGCGTGGACGATCGCGACGCTCGCGCTGCTCGCCGCATGGCCGGTCAAGAACCTCGTCCAGTTCGGCGTCGCTGGGTACTCGTCGTGGCAGGGCGCGCAGCTCGTGCGACAGTTGCCGGTGCCGGTGCATCCGTTGCTGCCGCTGTGGTACGTGCCGTTCGTCGAGCCGATCGATCCGCGCCTGCAAGCAGCGAAGGAACGCGCCGACGCGCTCGTCCCGGCCGAGCTGCGCGACGTGCCAGTCGTCGCCCGCACGCACAAGGCCAGTGGCGCGCCGAACTGGAACCACTTCGCGATGATCGACTACGGACGCGAACAGCAAGCGGCCGCCGTCGCCGCGATGTGGGCGCACCCGGCGGCCGTCTGGGCGAAGGTCGAACGTCACTACATCGGCGCGTTCGTCCGGTCGCCGCTGCGGCATCCGCTCGACGACTCGTTGCTGCTGCTCGCCGTGCAGCATCCGGTGTTGGTCGGGTTCGCGACGTTCGTCGAACGCGTGACGCTCGGGACACTCGGCCCGTCACGGACGCCGTTGTTCGCCTATGTCTTTCCGGTGCTGTTCGTCGCGATCACGATCACGCTCGTGCGTCGCGCGCGACGCCGCCACGCCGATCCGACGTGGCTGCCGTGCGTCGTCGCGTTCGCCGGGCTCGCGTGGATCACCGGCATGGCGCTGCTCGTCGATGGCGAGGAGGCGAACCGGATGCGACTGCCGACCGACGCGCCGTTTCTAGCGCTCGTCGTCTGGGTCGTCGCACCGCGCGTGCGCGCCGCCGCGTCAGATCACAACAGCCAGTAGATCAGCGCGAAGACGATCAGGAACGTGATCAGACCGCCGGTCAGCATCTTGGCACCGGCGCCGGCGAGGAGGGCTTTGCCGAGGTTCACCATGACCGGTGCGGTGCAAGTTCCGGACCTTCGCGAGCATCGCCGCGAGACGCGGCGTCGACGCGGCGTCGCGCGCGGGACTGCGCGCGGCGCCAGGCACGAATCTACAAACCGTCGCGTCTCGACCACGTCGATGCTGGCACGCCCGGCACGCAGCGTCACCCGAGATAGAGGAAGGACGTCGCGTCGGACTGCGCCGGCGTGCGTTCGACGGTCCGACTCGAGCGAACGTCGAGTGGACGCGGCGCGTCGGCGTTCGCGCGATCCGCGGCGAGTGCGGCCTCGACGAGTGCGACTTGGCGCAGCAGTGCGCGGCCGAGATCGAGCGATGCGTCGGAACCTGTGAACGTGTTCAGGTCGCGCGCCTGCGCCTCGAGCCGCGCGACGAGGCGGGAGACGGTCTCGCGGAGTTGGACGAGATGCACGGCGGGAGAAGTCTGCGTCATGGCGGGTCGTCTCGGTTCGAGGGGACCCGGCGTGCGCAACCTGCATGCCGCAGCTCACCCGCCCGGCGTCGTGTACCGCAGCCGCAGCAGTCCCGGCGCGAACCGGACGAGCACGCCGCGACCTCGCACGGCGACGGCCTGCTCGGCCGTGTGCGTGAACTCGCTCTCGTCGATCCGTTCCCCGCCGTCGATCGAGGTCGGCTCGGGTCCGGCGATCCACGCGACGAACGACGCACCGGCGGGACCGCGCGTCTGCAGTTCGAGCGCGCCGCTGCGATCGACCTCGGCG
>JAEYTU010000066.1 GCA_023433825.1 Planctomycetota bacterium | reverse complement strand
AACTGCATCCGCACCGTGTCGGGCGCGCGCCCGAGTGCCTGCCCGATCGCCGAGCTCGACAGCCCGTGAACGAGGCGCAGCACGAGGACGAGTCGGTGTCGTTCGTCGATCTGTTGCAGCGCGTCGGCGACGGCGGCGTCGAACTCGGCACCGGCCGCCACGTCGAACGGCGACGGCGTGCGCGACGTCTCGCTCGCGCTCTCCCGCTGCGCCTCCGTGCGCCGCTGCGCGCGTGCTTCGGTGCGCCGACGGAGCTTTGCGACGCGTACGAGGATTCCGATCAGCCACGGCAGCAGCGGGCGCGACGCGTCGAAGCGATCGGCGCGGCGGATCGCGTGCAGCCAGGCGTCCTGGAACAGGTCGTCGGCAGGCAGACGACCACGCGTCAGTCGCTCGGCGACGAGCAGCAGTCGCGGCGCGGTTGCGTCGAACGCCGCCGCGAACGCGTGCGGATCACGAGTCCGCGCGAAACACGCGAACGCCGCCGCGGCACGGGCGTCATCGCGTTCGATCGAGGTCTCGCGGAGCTGCACGGCCCCGTTCTGCCGCCGAATCGCGAACCGTGACAGGGCCGCTTCGAGAATCGGCGCGGATAGGCTCCCGCCGGTTCGAACCTGGACGGAAACGATGACGATGCGATCCCTCGGCTCGGCGGTGCTTCTCGTGCTCTCTGCGGTCTCGATCCCGGCGTCGCTCGCCGCGCAGGATCCGCTGCGGTGGAACGGCGTCGAGATGACGCTGCCGAAGGGTTGGACGACGAAGGTCGAAGGCCCGCTGACGATGCTCGCGCCGCCGGACTGGAAGCCGGGGACGAAGTCCGGCGAGGCCTACGGGCTGCTGTTCGACGCTGCGACGAAGGATCTCGGCGCCGACGACCTCGACGAGACGATCGACGCCGCGGCCGAGGAGCTGATGCCGAACGCGAAGCGCAAGTCCGGGCCGAAGGCCGAGCGGCTCGGCGCGTTCGACGGCAAGACCTACGGCTACGAGGTCGCGATGCAAAACGGCGAACGCGTCGAACTGCGCATCCACGTGTTCCCGGCGAAGGACGGCACCGCGGCGATGTTCGCACTCGGCTACCCGGCGAAGGTCGCCGCGCGCAACGCCGAGCTGACGGCGCTGCTCGGGTCGCTGATCGTCGAGGGCACGGCGAAGCCGAAGCGTCGCGCGTTCGGGTTGAGTGGTACCGACAAACCGGCGCCGGCGAAGGTCGAGGACACCACCGAGCCGAAGGTCGACGAGCCGCCGGCCGCGCCGGCATGGAAGCGCATTCCCGGTGGGCGCGAAGTCGTCTATCGCGGCGTCGCCGTCGACATCCCGAAGGCGTGGCGTGTCGAACCGAGCGAGGACGGCACGCAGTTGCTGATGCCGCCCGGATTCGGCGAGAGCGGCGTGCTCGAAGAGATCTTCGCGCTGTGCGGCGATGGATCGCTGCGTTCGCTCGATGCACCCGACGCGGTCGAGAAGGTCCGCGAGGGACTCGACGAGGTGCAACCCGGACTTCGGCTGAAAAACGCCGGCAAGGCCGTGAAGTTCGGCGGGGTCGCCGGGCGCGTCTTCGAGTTCACCGGCAGCAATCCGGCGGGGCAGCCGGTCGAGGCGCGTGTCTACGCGTTCGCGACGCCGGGCGACGGCGTGCATGCGCTGCTCGCACTCGGCTTCCCGCAGAAGTTGAAGGCGCGTTCGCCGGAGATCGACGCGATCCTCGGGTCGATGCGCACCCCAGGCGGCGCGGCGCGGAGTGGCGACGACGCGGCGGGTGGCGTCGCGGCCGAGTTGGTCGGCCAGTGGGTCTACGCGGCGAACGTCAACGCGAACGACGGCGGCGGCCGTTCGAGCCAGATCGTCCTGACGCTGCGCGGGGACGGCTCGTACACGTATCGCGCCGAGAACGTCAGCACGAACCCGCTCGGCGGCGCGTGGGGGACCGAGAACGACGCCGGCCGCTGGAGTCTGTCCGGCGCGACGATGACGTTCCGTTCGCAGTCCGGGACGACGACGCGCTTCGCGCTCGAGAAGCGCAACCACCCGCGCAACAACGACCCGATGCTCGTGTTCGACGGCCGCACGTTCGTCACGGCGACGAAGCGAGCGCCGTGGTGAGACGTTCGTGCCTGGCACTTTCGTCTCACTTTCACCGCGGCTGACGAACGCGCTCCCCGCCGCCGCGTTCGCGCTCGCTGCTGCCGCGATCCTCGCCCGCGCGGCCGTCCGTTGCTTCGGCTCCGACCTCCGCGCGCTAGCGGCGACGCTTCAGGACGACTCGCTGTACTACCTGCTGCCGGCGTTTCGCTTCCACACGCACGGCATGTGGACGTTCGACGGCGAGAACGCGACCTACGGCGTCCAACCGCTGTTCGCCGTCTTCCTGACCGCGCTCGCGTGGCCGTTCGACGATCGCGACGCATTCCTGCGAACGGCGATCTTCGCCTCGCACGTGCTGTTCGTCGCCGCTGCCGCGCTCGTCGTTCGCGTCGTCTGGCGCGCGACCGCGGCACCCGCCGCTGCGTGGCTCGCCGGCGCCGCGTTCCTCTGCAGCGTCCCACTCCTGCTGGCGCACACGACCGGCAAGGAGAACGCCCTCTACGCGCCGCTGCTGCTGGTCGCCGTGCTGTGCGCGATCCGCACCCGCGAGTCTCCGACGAACGCGCGGCTCACCGTGCTCGGTGTCGCCGCCGCCGCGACGATCCTGACGCGCCTCCAGCCATCGACGCTCGCCGTCGCCGTCGTCGTCGTGCTGTGGGCCGTGCGAACGTCGCCGCACCGCCTCCGCGCCGCCGCCACCGCCGTCCTCACACTCTGGAGCGCGATCGCGTGGTCGACGTTCGGTCGCGTCCTACCGACCTCCGGCTCGGTCAAGACCGAATGGCTGCACTCCGCATGGCACGACGGCTCCCTCGCCGATCGACTTCGTGCGTCCGCCGAACTCGTCCCTGGCTACCTCGTCGACGCGCTCGCATTCGCGACCGGCAATCGCAGCGAACTCTTCGTCCCGCAGTGGTGGACCGGCACCGCGGAGGCCGGCGGCGTGCTCGCCGTCTGCGTCGTCGTCGCACTCGTCGTCGGCATCGTCCGTTCGAACGCGCTCGCCACGACGCGCCTGTTCACCGCCGGCCTCCTCGCCGCGCTCGTCGGCACGGCGGTCAACCCACTGCTGTTCGACGCCGGCCGCGACGCGACGCTGCTGCGCTACGCGCAGTGGTATGTCGCCGCCGAGCCGGTGTGGATCGCGTGTCTGGTCGGGATCGCGCTGCCACGGCGCGACCTCGGTCGCGCATTCGCGCCGCTCGCGGCCGCCGCGACCCTCGCGCTCGGCATCGGCGCCGCCGCGCGCCTCCCGCCGCTGCCGCCGTTCGCGCCACTGCCGACGAGTGCCGTTCATCGAGCGATCGCCGTGACCGAACTTGCGAACGACGTCCTCCCGAAGGACGCGCGGATCGGTGCGTGGAACGGCGGCGTCGTCGGCTGGTTCGCGCACCGCACGGTCGTCAACCTCGACGGCCTCGCGAACGACGCGGCCGCCGCGGCGCGCGCAGCCGGCGTTCCGCAGCGTGACTACCTGCGCAGTGCGCGCGTCGATCACCTGCTCGACATGCCGCCACCGCGCGGATGGTTCGACACGAACGTGTTCGATCGCGTGCAGCCGATCCACTCGACACCGGCGCGCGACGACGCCGACGCCTGGATTCTCGCGCGCCTGACCGACGAGCCGTTCCCCGATCTCGACGGATCGCACGACGGCGCCGACGTCGACGTTCGCCGTTGGTTGGCGCCGGCCGGACGTTCCCTCGTGCTGCCGCCCCGCGGCGAACTCCGCTTCCATCTCGGCGGCCGAGCCGCCGAGTTCCGCGCGCACGCGTCGTCGATCGCCGTGTTCGACGACGAACGTCTGCTCGCGCGCGTTCCGCCGACCGAGTCCGCAGCGCTGCTGCGCGTCGCCGTGCACGGCGTCCAGCTCCTGCGCGTCGTCAACGAGAGTGCGCGCGCGGTCGAGATCGCCGACATTGCATTCGCGACGACGACAGAACTGCCACCGCCTCCGCGACCGCCGCGCACCCCCGACGCCGACACCGACTACGGCGCCGGTCGAACGCTCGATGGCCGTGTGCCGGCGCTCTCGACACACCGCGCCGCGGCGGACGATCCGCAACTCCGCTTCACGATCACCGACCTGCCGTCCGACGCCGACGCATCCGTGCTGGTCGGGCAAGGCGCCGATTCGGTGCATGCCGGCGATGGCTGGCGACTCCTCGTCGCACCACCGCTCGTCGCGACACTCCGCGTCGAACGCGATGCGGACGACGCGAGCCGAGGCGGCGCGCAGGCCACGCTGCCCCGCCGTCCGGACGGCGCACCGTGGTACGCGCAGGTCGTCTGCACCCGCGGCGGCCGCGTCGTCGCGACGAGCCGAGGGCTGCGCGTCACGCGATGACGCGATCGCGCGCCGCGCCGGCGTCCGTCACTTCTTCTCGGGGACGATCGCCTTCTTCTGCACGACCCGCCCGTCGGCGAGTTTGTAATAGTGGTCCGGCTTCGCGCGCTCGAGATTGCGGATGCCGTTCTGCTTGCCGACCTCCTCGGGCGACACCTTGAGGTCCTTGCTGAGCAGAGCGAACAGCGCGCGCCGATCCTTGTTCTCGGCGGCCATGAACTCGTCGAGCGTGACGCTCTTCTCGTCCTTCGGATCGAGCTTGGTCTTGCCGTCGGCAGCCTTGACGAGTTCGACGAGTCCGGTGTGCGTCTCGGCGACCGTGCCGGCGTCGCGCAGCCGATCGAGGTTCGCTTCGCGCGACTTCATCCGCGTGCGGAGTTCGACGCGCGGATCCGGCGCCGGCTTCTCGTCCTGACACGGGACCGGGAACGCGAGACACGCCAGCGCGCTCGCGATGAACGACAATCGCAACTTCGGTATCGGGGTGTTCATGATCCTTCCTTCTTGTCAGTCGTTCCGGTGGTCGGGGTGGTCGGCGTCGTTGGTGCGTCGTCCTCGAAAAACTTGTCGAGCTCGCGCTGCACCTTGACGTTGACGTCGACCGTCACGTGGATCGGTTTGACCTCGATCGGGTCGACGTTGACCTTGTGAGAGAGACAGCTGCACATCAGTGCAGCCGTGAACAACGAGATCGCAAGGGTTCGCATCGTGGTCATCGCTTCGTCGGTGCTGGCTCGGTCGTGTCGGCGACGCCGCGTCGCAGACGATCGAGCATGAAGTAGGTGTCGAGTGCGACCTCGACCAGTGCGTCGAAGCCGTTCAAGTTCAGGTTGAGGTCGAGTTCCTGCGGTTCGGTGCGACCCTTCCCGGCGATCCGGATCTTCAGGTCGAGGTCGCCATCGCGCGGGACGAGGTCGAACTCGAGCTTGCGGAACGCGAAGTCCTGAAGACTCCCGACGATCCTCTGCTCGACGAGCCCACTGTACGCACCGGCCTGCGCCGCAGCGGGCTTCGCGACGTACGTCTCGACCAGCGCACGCGTCTTCGCGTCGTCGAGGAACCGGATCACGCCGCCTTCCTCGGTCCCTTCGAGTCGCCCGCCGCCGAATGCGACGTGCAGCTTCGGTC
>JAEYTU010000060.1 GCA_023433825.1 Planctomycetota bacterium | reverse complement strand
GGCCGAGGTCGTGGCCGTCGAGGGTCAGTCGGTGCAGCCGTCCGCGATCGGTCGTGCGGCGGAACAGCACGAAGCCAGGGCCGCAGACCGGTTGCTCGTCGGCGTGCGGGCCGTCGGGCGACAACTGTCGGCGGTCGGTGCCGTCGGCGTTCATCCGCCAGAGCCGCGCGGCGCCGGTGCGATCCGAACTCCAGACGATCGCGGTCCCGTCCGGCGTCCAGCACGGGTCGTCGTCGACGAAGCCGTCCGACGTCAGCCGCCGATCGGCGAACGACGCGTCGACGGCGCCGACGAACACTTCGCGGGTGGCCGGGTCGTTGCGGCGCAGTTCGCGCGTGAACACGACGCGGATGCCGTCGGGATGCAGGCGAACGCCGCGTTCGATGCCGAGCCCGCGGATCATGGCGCGTTCGCCGAGTCCGTTGCCGGCCGCCGTCAGCACGTCGGAGTCGTCGTGAGGGTCGTCGACGTGCGCGCGGGCGAACACCAACTCCGGCGGCACGTCGCCGACGGCGATCGGGACCGTGCGCTCGCCCTTCGCGCACGCAGTCAGGCAGCCGAACGCAGCGAGAGACGCAATGGCGGCGGGAACGACGACGGCGGCGAACGCCGCGTTGCGGGGGGTGCTTCGGCTTCGCATCGAGGCGCGCACGATACGCGCGGGCGTGACCGGAGCGCGCGTCGCTATAACGCGCCGCGCGTGCGCGTCGCCGATTTCGACTTCGAGTTGCCTGCCGATCGGATCGCCGATCGACCGGCGGAGCCGCGCGATGCGTCGCGGTTGTTCGTCTTCGACCGCGCGACCGGCGCCCGCAGCCATCGACACTTCCGCGACCTTCCGGAGTTGCTGCAACCCGGCGACCTGCTGGTGCGCAACGACACGCGCGTCCTGCCGCATCGGTTCCTCGGTCGCCGTGGCGGTGGGGGACGGATCGAGGTCCTCGCGCTGCGTCGCGACGGTGCGCACTGCGAAGGGTTCTTGAAGCCGGCGGCGCGCCTCGTCGTCGGGCGCGACTACGAACTCGAGGGTGGCGCGCTGCGGCTCGTCGTCGGCGAGCCGATCGGCGACGGGACGTTTCGATTCGAACTGCTGGCCACCGACGGCGACCTCGAAGCGACGATCCGTCGCGTCGGCCGTGCACCGCTGCCGCCGTACATCCGACGCGAGGACGCCGCCGATCCGACCGTCGACCGCGAGCGCTACCAGACGCTGTTCGCGCGGAACGACGGCGCGGTGGCGGCACCGACGGCGGGGTTGCACTTCACCGAATCGGTGTTCGCCGCCCTGCGCGACCGCGGCGTCGAGACGGCCGACGTCACGCTGCACGTCGGGCCGGGAACGTTCGCGCCGATCCGCGTCGACGACGTCGACGAGCACCGGATGCACGCGGAGAGCTACGAACTGCCGCCGTCGACCGAGGCCGCCGTCGAACGCGCGCGCCTGCGCGGCGGGCGCGTCGTCGCCGTCGGGACGACGAGCGTGCGAACGTTGGAGACCTGCGCCGCGCCGAACCGCCGCGTCCGCGCCGGCGCTGGACGTTCCGAGTTGTTCCTGCGACCTGGCCGCGAGCTGAACGTCGTCGACGCGATGATCACGAACTTCCATCTGCCGCGTTCGACGCTGCTGATGCTGGTCGCGGCGTTCGTCGGTCGTGAGGTCGTGCTCGATCTGTATCGCGAGGCGATCGAACGCGGCTACCGATTCTATTCGTTCGGCGACGCGATGCTGCTGACCTGACGTCGCAGCTCCGCGGCGGCGGCGCGTGGGTCGTGTGCGCGGAGGATCGCGCTCGAGACGGCGATCCGGCGCACGCCGAGTGCGAGCAGGCGCGCGACGTTCGCGGCGTCGATGCCGCCGATCGCGTACAGCGGCACGCGCGCGGCGCGGACAGCCGCGCGAATCGCGTCGTCGGACTGGCCGCTCGTGTAGCCCTTCGTCGTCGTCGGGAAGCACGGGCCGAAACCGACGTGATCGGCGCCGTCGCGCTGCGCCGCGGCGATCTGCGCGGTGTCGTGCGTGCTGACCCCGAGCACCTGTCCAAAGCGAAGTTGCGCGCGCGCCGTCGCGGCCGGCATGTCCTCCTGTCCGACGTGCGCACCGTCTGCGTCGACGGCGATCGCGAGCGCGACGTCGTCGTCGACGACGAACGCGACGCCGCGCGACCGGCAGACCGCGCGCGCGCGCGCCACACCGTCGGCGTCGCGGACCTTCACGCGCCATTGCACGGCGTCGACCCCGCCGTCGATCGCCGCATCGAGGGTCGCCCACGGGTCGCCGACACACAGCGACGGCGTGAACAACAGATAGACGTGGGCGTCGAGCGTCTGCACGCACGCGACCCTAGGCATCGGCCGCCGGCGCGGCCAGCGCGCTTTACCGATGCTCTGACGGCGCCTAACGTCCGCCGCCGGTGTTCGCCCATGCATTCCTGCCGAATCTGCTGATCTTCCTGCTCGGGCAGGCGGCGGCGTACGGGTACCTGCGGACCGGGCGAACGGCGCGCGGGGTCTCGCTGATGGTCGGCGCGTTCGTGCTCGCCGACATCGCGCTGTTGGCGCGGTTCGGATTCGCGAACGCAGAAGACGTGTTCCTCGCGGCGCTGATCGGGATGCAGGCGTGGTCGCTCGCCGAGTTCGCGGTGTTCACGTTTGGCCGGATTCGGCGGCGGTTGCCCGGCGTGCAGCGTCGGCGCGAGATCGAGTTCCGCGAGGCGTTCCTGGCGTACCTGCGCGACGAGTACGAGGTCGCGATGCGGCTCTACCGACGGCTGCTGCGGCGCGACCCGTGGGACACCGAGTCGATGCTCGGGCTCGCGACCGTGCTCGATCGGCGCGGCAAGCGTCGGCAGGCGCGGTCGCACTACCGGCGTGCGCGTTCGCTGGATCGCGAGGGGCTGTGGCAGGACGTGATCCGCGAGGAGCTGCGCCGTTTCGCGGCCGGCCGCACACCGGCGCGACCTTCCACCGTGACGGCGCGCGTGCTTCCGGAGGCCGTCGAAGACGTCGACGTCGGCGTCGTCGTCGAGCGCGACTCGGGGGAAGTCGCGACGCACGAGTCGTCCAGCGCGTCGCCGAACGAGTCGCCGAGCAAGACCCCGAACTGAGCGAGCGCGCCTCGGCTCAGTTCACGACGTCTGCCGGAACTTGCGACGCTCGAGGTGCGCGGCGAACCGTCGCGAGTCCTCCTTGCTGAACAGCCGGACTTCGCAGCCACAGTGCGTGCAGAACGAGCGGTTGACGCTCATCAGGTATCGCACGTAGTCGCCGCACTTGTCGCACCACTTCTTCTCGAGGTAGTAGTCGCTGTTCGTCATCGAAGTTCTCCCTGTCCGTCCGTTGTGAATCGCACGGCGAAGGGAGCAACGCGCTTGCCAATCGGCGCGGCCGATGCGTGCGCCGATGGCATCGGCGCGATGCGTTCGACGCGGCGCGCGGACCGTCGGCGCGGCGTCGACGGAATGCGACGCGTCGCGACGCCGCGACGTCGCGAGTTCGCACCGTCACAGCGCAGCGCTGCCGCGCGCTACGGCTCGCCGTCGATCGCAGCGCGCAGTTCGCCCTGCACGATCAGATCGCGTTCGGTCGCCAGTGCCGCGCGCAACACGCCGTGCGCGTCGCCGATTCGACCGATCGCCCACGCCGCATGGCTGCGGACGACGGCGTCCTCGTCGCCGAGCGCGCGCGTCAGCGCCGGCAGCGCCGCGCCGTCGCGCAGGTTGCCGAGCACGACGGCCGCGTTGCGACGCAGCCCGCTCCGCGTCGCGCGTCGCATCGCCGTGCCGGTCCACTGGGTCTCGTAGTCGTTCGCCGACAGTTCGAGCATGCCGACGAGCGTGAACGTCTCGACGACCCGATGCGGCCGCAGGTCCGCGGGCCGCTCCGCGCCGATCGGCAGCGCGCCGCGCCCGAAGCGCGTGTACGGACAGACCTCCAGGCAGACGTCGCATCCGAACACCCATTCGCCCTGCGGCGAGCGCAGATCGCGGGGGATCGGGCCGCGCAGTTCAATCGTCGTGTAGCTGAGGCATCGGCGCGCGTCGACTTCGTGCGGTGCCGTGATCGCCTGCGTCGGGCACGCGTCGATGCATCGCGTGCACGTCCCGCACGAACCCGGCGACGGTCCGTCGTGCGGCAGTTCGAACGGGACGAGCACCTCCGACAGCATCAAGTACGGCCCGTGGCGCGGATGGATGACGCCGGCGCTCTTCGCGAGGAAGCCGATCCCGGCGCGGACGGCGAGCGCGCGTTCGAGGACCGGCACGGCGTCGGTGCCGACCTTCATCGCGTCGAACGCGACGCCGGCACGCGCCAGTTCGCTCCGAATGCGTGCCGTGCGCGCCCCGAGGGAACGGTGGTAGTCGCGGCCGACCGCGTACCGTGCGACGCGCCCGCCGCCACGCAGCGCGCCCGGCGGACCGCCGTAGTCGAACCCGAGCGCGATCGCCGACTTCGCGTGCGGCGCGAAGCGCGTCGGATCGAGGATTCGCTCGCGATTGCGGGCGAGGTACTGCATCTCGCCGTGTCGCCCGGCGTCCAGCCACTCGGCGAATCGCGGCCCGTGTGCGCCGGGATCGAGCGGTCCGAAGCGGACGAGGTCGAAGCCTGCGTCGTGCGCGATCTCGGAGACCAGAGCGGGGGACAGGGTCATGACGGTGGCGTCGGCCGATCAAGCTCGACCCGGGGCGCGTCCGATGGAGGGCCGTCAGGAGTCGGAGCAACCATGGGCAGCAGGATCGAGAAGCACGCCGTAACCGTCGACACGAGCCTTCGGCAGCGGCAGGAGGCGCCGCGTGCGACGACACCGGTCGTCATCCTCCGCGAGAACGACCTCGACTGCGACCTGACGACCGCGATCCAACGCGTTCGATCGCAGGACGGCATGGCGGGCAGTCGGATCCTCGTCATCGCGCCGGACGAAGTCGGCGAGGTCGGGGACGTGTCCGAGCACGAGGTCGGCCCGACGGACGTCGACGTTCCGGCGGCGCGCGCGACCGTGTTCCCGACGTTTCCGCTGTCTGCTGCGCAGACCGCGCGACGCGGCGAACTCGAAGCGCTCGGCAGCATCGGCGAACGGCTGCAACCACTGCTGGCGTGCCTCGATCTGTTCCTCGACGAGTCGGCCACCGGGCTCGACGAACTGATCGAAGGGATCCCGGATCGGCCGCGCGCGACCCTGCAGTCGCAGGTCCGAACGCTGCGCGAGATCGTCGACTGGACTCGCGCCGTCGCCGAAGACCTTCGCCACGAAGTCGACGCCGCTGCCGAAGGGTTCCGCGTCGTCGATCTCGGCGCGCTGCTGGTCGACGCCGCGGCCGAAGTCGAGGCGACGTTTCCGGGCATTCGTGTCGGGATCGAGCCGGAGGCGCGCGCCGCGCGCTGCCACGGCCGCTCCGCCGACCTGGCCGAGGGCGTGTTCCTCGGACTCCGCTTGGTCGCCGAGCGCGTCGGCTGCGTCGGGGCGATCACGGTCGCGGCCGACACCGGTCGCGACGTCGTCCGCGTGCGCCTGTTCGGAGTCGGTGAAGTCCGTCGGGTCGACGACGACGGCCTCGTCGATCGATTCCGGAAGCTGATCGTCGACGACCATGGCGGCCGGATCGCCCCGGATCTGCATGGCAGCGCCGCCGCCGGGATCGTGATCCAACTTCCGCTCGCAGGGCCGCGCCCGAGCTGACGGTCCGGGTCGACCCGGGGCCGCACGAACGACCGCGGGCCGCAATCGGCCGGTAGTGCCGCGATTCCTCGCGGGGGCAACAGTTCGTCGGGTTCGTTCCTAGGCAACGGCCGTTTGCTGACGGTGTCGCGAGCGGCACGGTAGGCCCCAGTAAGCACTGTCCCAGCGTGGCCCGCGATGTCGGTCTTCGCGCGTAGCGCGAAGACCTTGGGCTGCGGCCCGATCGCGGGCCACGGTGGGTTACTGGCGCGACCGTGTGGGCTATGGCAGGATGGCCCGCGTTTCGCCGGCACCTTCCCCGAGAGGTCGCGCCCTCCATGGATCACGCCCACAACCTGCTGAGGAATCGGCACGAGCTCGGAGAGCGACTCGTGACGTTGTGGGAGATCACCGGCGATCAGGGGTTGATGCATCTGGCGGAGGGGCGGAGTCCAGATGGGCTGCGCAGCGGGCTCAGCGATCACGAGTACGCGGACTGGGTCAGCACGACGCTGATGAACGCGTTCAAGGTCAGCGGCGCCAGCGAGGTCTTCACGCTGCTGTTCGAGCTGAACCGCGCGTCGTTCCTGGCTGCGATCCAGTGTCGGGTGCGTTCCGCCTACCACTCGGTCGATCCGCACGACGTGATGCAGGAGGTGTTCCTGAACATCTACCGGTATCCGAACAACTTCCATGCGGACCACGCCGACTCGTTCCGGAACTGGGGCCATCGGATCGTCCGCAACACGCTGATCCGGTTCCTGAAGAGCGAGAACCGCCACGCGCGGCCGACGAGCTTCGACGACGAAGAGGTGCAGTGGGAGGACGCCCGCGCCCGTTCGCCGTACCTGAGCGCGCAAGAGTCGGAGAGCGCGATGACCGTCGATCGCGCGTACCTGATCTACCTGAATCTGTATCTGCACCAGTTCCTGCGCCTCTCCGACAAGGAGCGATTGGCGCTGACGATGGTCGAGGTCGACGGCGCGTCGTATCGCGCGGCCGCCGACGCCCTCGGGATCCGTCTCGAGAACTTGAAGATGGTCATCTTCCGCGGGCGCAAGAAGATCTTCCGCGGTCTGACCCAGACCCTCGAGCTGTTGGCCGAAGGCGCCGCGATGGCGCCGACGCGGAATCCGATCCTCGGATCCGCAGTGCCGAGAACGCGTCATCCCCGACGCGCTTCGCTCCGCTCGACCCCTCCCACGTCCCCTTCCCCTTCCTCCGTCGACTGCAGCAATCGCATCCCTTGCGTGGCTCCCGCTGTCGTCGCCACTTCGCTGCCATGAAGGCCACATGAAGGCCATCGACGATCACGCACGAGACGATCTGCAGACGGGCCACGATCCGTGCCTGCAGATCCAGATCGACCTGTCCGCAATGCTCGACGGCGAGCTCGACTCCGCATCGGTGCGGCGCGTGATGGTGCACTCGGACGTCTGCCAAGCGTGCCGCGCGTTCCTGCAAGGGATCCGTGCGCAGTCGCGCGCGCATCAAGCGCTGACGCCGGTGCTGGCGGCCGCGCGAGCGGAGGCCACCGACGACCTCGCTTCGATCGCCGACGCGCCGTCCGCCTCGCCGCGCGCGCGCGAGCTGTGCCGCCAGTTGCTCGACAACCGCAAGCAGCTCGCCAAGATCCTCTACGAACTCGGTCGCGGCTTCGTCGTGATGGGCGTGTCGCCGAACTTCTCGCGCGTCGTCGCGCGCGAGCCGGTGCCGATCCCCGACGTCTGTCTGCGCGGCCGCCATCTGATCGACGAGGCGCAGCGGCTCGCCGGTGGGATCGCGCAGGGCCTCCAGGCACACGGGATCGACGGGCCATGGGTCCGCGCGCGCGACCTGTTCGAGCACGGTCAACTCGGGACGCCCGAGGAGAACCTCGAGAAGGGCCGTCGGTTGTTGCGCGAGTGCTTGGCGCTGCGCCCCGACTATCACGAAGCCCGGATCTTCCTCGGGCATTCGTATCACGTCGCCAGTGAGCGCGAGGCGGCCCGTCTCGAGTTCGGGATCGTCTTGCAGCGCGCCGAGGATCCGGAGACCCGCGCCTACGCGCTGCTGCACCTCGGCAACGTCTATCTGGAGGAAGGGTTGATCGCGCACTCGATCCCCTACTTCCAAGAGCTCGTCGACGCCCGCGCCGACAGCCGTGACGTCCTCTACTACGCAGCCAGCATGAACCTCGTGTTCGCGTTCGGGCTGCTCGGCCAGTTCCACGACTGCAAGGAATGGCTGCGACGCGTGGACCGGAACTTCCCGCACAAGCGGCGCGCGATCGCCGCCGAGATGCGAAAGCGACCGGTGTTCTGCAGCACGATCGATCGTCATCCCGCGATGGCCGCCGAACTCGCCGCCGAGTTCCCACACTGGTTCCCGATTCAGACACAGGCAGGAGCAATCTGACATGCGTTCGAAGCCCCGCACTGCCGCGACTCTCCACCACAAGACGCGACGCCTCGTCGGGTTGGTCGGGATCCTCGCTGCGCTCCTCGCGCTGCTGATCCTGCCGGTGCACAGCGACGGCGGAACGTCGTCCGGCGGCGAAGGCGGGATCGTCGTACTCCCAGGCGGACGTTACGCACCGAACGGTGGCTCGCCGTCGGGTGAGGAAGGCGCCGAACGTTTGGACGTCCGGACCGAGCGGTTCGATCAGGGCGTCTGTCTGCAGTTGCCCGAGAACATGCCGCACGCGATCGGCGTCCTCTGCGGCCCGAGCGGCCCGTCCGAGCCGATGGCGACGTTCGACAACCTGTTCTCGCTCGGCGGTGCCGAACTGCGCAGCCTGTACGACGCCGGCGTCGACGACGTGACGTTGATGCTGATGTCGGCCAATGGGTACACGCTGACCGTGCGCTTGCGGCTGCTGTCCGACGGCACGCTGCGCATCACGGTCTACTGAGAACGACGACGCACTCGGCGCGCCGTGGCGTCACGGGACGTCGATCCGCACGCCGTTCGACGTGACGACGCCGAACGGCATCGTCGGATCGATCCCGACGAACTGCACCTGCACGCTGCCCGCCGCGACCCCGATCGGCAGCGTCGTCGTCAGGCGGCCCTGGCCGATCCCATCCAGCGTGACGGCGACGAACACCGCCGACGCCGGATCGACCGTGACCGTGCATCCGCCCGGGATCGGCAGTGATGCGGATCCACCCGACAACGCGAAGAACCCCGCGCCGGACGGACGTCCGCCAGCAGCGAGCAGCGCCAATCGGCCGCCGCCGATCGTGTCGCCGACGGCGATCATTCGGGTCACGCCGTTGCTGCCGACACAGCCGCGACCGTGCACGTGCAGGAAGCGAGGTTCGAGCAGCATGGCTCGGTTGTCCGACCCGATGCTGCCGGTCGCGGCGATCGAACCGTCGTCGCCGATCGCGACGACCTCGCCGATCCGAACCGGAACCGGGTGGTCGACGAATGCGTCGAGTCGACGGACGCCGATCGCATCACTCAGTAGGTACCCGAACTCGTCGTAGCGCGGCGGACTGGTCGACGTTCGCACACGGCGGGTGGCGACGATCTGCCCGAAGCTGTCGATCCCGCCGACGTCGTGAAAGGTCGTTCCCGGCGTCGAGAAGACGTGCACGCCGACACCGTCCGTGTAGCGCGCGACGAACTGGACGCTCGTGTCGATCCCTGCGACCTGGCCGTGATCGTTGAGTCTTCGCACCGAGAACGGCATCGGCTGCAGGCCGACGCCGGGTGTGTAGCGCGCATCGCCGACTCCGTCGGCGGTCAGACACACCTGTCCGTTCTCGTTCAGATCGAACGGAACCGACACACCGACGCCCGGCACGAGTTGCGTCAACGGTCCCGACAAC
>JAEYTU010000054.1 GCA_023433825.1 Planctomycetota bacterium | reverse complement strand
ATGCGAGTCGGCTGCTCGCGCGTGCCGCCGCCCGCGCCGACGCCGATCGCGCCTGTGACGATCTCTATGTCTGGTTCCAGGCCATCCGCGTCGCGCATCTGGCCAATCACGAAGGCCCCCCGGCCGTCGTCGCCGTCGTCGACGGGATTCGGGCGCGAATCGCCGTGCTGCGACAGTCCGACCACAATCCGGAGACGGCGGGGTATCTCGGGCGGATGTTGGTGGATGCGTGTTGTCTCGAGTGGCGCATCGAGAAGGCGAACGCGTTCGTGGCGACGATGGACGGAATCGCCAATGCCGCAGTTCGACGGGCGCGAGTCGAATTGGCGACGCAACTCCGACTTCACATCCGTGGATGCGAGGCTCGGATCGCGGTTCATTGCGGACGTCCGGAGGTCGCACTCTCGCTGATCAGCGCGACAACCGAACAGTTGACGAGCCTGAATGGCTCGCGGCCCAACCCGAGTGATCTGGCGTACCACCTCGAGAACCTGCAGTTCGATCGATTGGTCTGCCTTTTCGCACTCGGAATGTTCGAGCAAGCGGGGATCGAGGCGAGACGTTTGACCGCGCGGGCGTCGCCGAGCGCAATCAGAGCAGTGCGACTGATCCACTCACTGGCAGCAGTGTTCGGCGAGACCGCGGAGTCCGTCGCGGAGGGTCTCGTCGGTCTACGGGAGATCGCTGCCGACGAGCAAATGGCGCCGATCGATCGACTGCGCGCGCGACTGGAACTCCTCGCTCGCGGCGAAGACGCGGCCATTGCTGACGACCGATCCATCGACACCGGCGGTGTGCTGCGGGCGCGAATGCTTCTCGCGGGAGTTCGACTGCGACAAGAGATCGCCAGAGCCCAACCGGCTTCCGAGGCGCTCGCGGAGATTCACTCGGAGCTCGCAGCATGCTTCGACGAGTTCCGCATTCGGATCGCTGCGATCCCCCCGAGCGCGGACGGAATCGGATTCTTCCACTTCGACGTCGCGCAGCAGCTTCTGGCGGATCTCGTGGACGCCGAACTGCTGCTGCAGCCAGGGCAGACAGGTCGGGAGGCGGCGTTCCTTCGTGTCCTCGATGCCCAGGCACTTGGGTCGCTCCACCGATCGATGGCCGTCGACAGGCGCGTCGATGTCGACGCAGTGAGACGGAGTCTGCCAACTGGTGCGGGCGTGCTTGTGTTCGTCCCCTCGCGCTTCGGGAGTTTCCTGTTCGATCTGGACGCAACCGGACTCGGGATCGAACGGCTTCAAGATTCCGAGAGGCTCTTGAGGGCCTGTGAGTCGTTCGTTCCCCGACTCTTTGGGAGACCAGAGGATCCTCAGCTACCAGCCCGCGCGAAGAGCCTCGCGAAGTCGCTCCTTCCGGACCGTGTTCGCGAGCGAATGAGCAACTGGAAGCAGGTTCTCGTCGCCGGAAACGCAGCGCTGGCGAACCTTCCATTCGAGTCCCTGCTCCTCGACGACGGCGCTCTCGTGGGTGAGCGGGTTGCGGTCAGTCATCTGGCATCCGTCCCGCTCGCGCTCGCGCTTGTCGATTCGCGAACCGCGTCAGGCGCGTCGAAGCAGCGACGAAGAGAGAACATCGCGTTCGTCGCGACGCTGCAGCCGTCGTGTCGTCTTCGTGAACTCGGACTGCCGAGCGAAGAGTATGACGAGCTGACCGACGTCGAAGTGGAGCGCGTCTTGGCGCCGTTCGAACGACGCGTGGCTCGCATTGGCGCCGACGCGACGATTGCCGCGGTGGGAGAGCTCGAACTGGACAAGTTCGACATCGTTCATGTCTTTGGACATGGCGGCTTCGACGTCGAAGGGGGTGGTGCCGTGCTCGCGCTTCGCAATCCGCGGGGTGACGACAAGGCTTTGCTGCGCCCACATCACTTCAGCAACCGACGTCTGAGTGGGGTGGCCATTCTCTCCGCGTGCCGAGTCGGGCGAGAACCTCGTCGGACCGGCGAAGACCACGTGGCGGGGTTCGCGGGGACGCTTCTCGGCGCGGGCGCGGAGGCCGTCGTTCTCTCTCATGCCGTCCTTCAACAGGGCCGCACACTCGAACTGATGGCCGCTCTGCACGAGCGGCTTTCGACCGGACTCCCAACGGCAGTCGCACTGATGCAGACGCGCGCGGCACTGTCGAGGGCTGACCTCGCGATGCGGTTCACCGCGGCCACGATCCAAACCGTGGGGCCGTGGTCGACCCACGACTAGTCGCCGATGTAGGCGCTGCTGCCCTGGACCAGCGTGCCAGCCGTCGGTGTTTCTCCGGAGGACTTCGGTAGCTTTGGCGGAAGGATCACGCCGCCGATCGACACCGGCCCATGCGGCGGCTGCACACGCGGCGCGAGCGGGAACGCCGACGTGAACTCGCGATCGAACAGATGGTCGAAGTTGACGCTCGCGTAGCGCCAATCCAGCTGTGGCGCGAACTCCTCGTTCTGGTTGACGAGCGTGACGCCGAACAGGAACGACGACGACGACTCGCCGAGGTCCTCCAAGATCGCGCCCTTCCGGAAGCGGACCTCGGCCCACAGGTACACCGGCTCCGGCCAGTGCAGCGCCGTCAACACGCCATTCAGATCGACGTCGACGAACTGCTCGTGCACGAGCGGTGACGTGACGAGCCGATGCGCGCGGTTGTAGACGGCGAGCGGTTCGATGCCGTGGCAATGCCCGGACACCTGCGCCTCGCGCCAGATCGTGATCTGCACCCAGTCGAACCCGGACTCGAGATACCCCTCCGGGATCACGAGGTGCACCTTCAACGGCGTCGGCACGGCGAACGCGGCGAACGGGATCGTGAAGTCGGTCCCGAAGATGTTCTCGGTGCCGACCGACTCGACGATCCCCTCGCCGAGACCGTAGATCCCGAGCGCGCTCGACCCGTCGGTCGTCGTCAGCAGGACGTCGGCGCACAAGTCGCCGTCGAGATCGGCGAACGCGGGAATGCACTCGTCGCCGGCCGTCGATGGCGCGAACGAGCCGCTGTCGATCGTCAGCATCTCCGACAGTGACGGAGCGACGAATGCCGCATCGGCGCCGACGCGCAGCAGGACCGCGAGTTCGCGGGTCGTCCGCTGCGCGATCAGCACGTCGTCGTTGCCGTCGCGATTGGCGTCGCCGGTCGTGATCCCGACGAGGTCGAACGTCGCCGACGTCCCGCTCTGCAGCGGCAGCGACATCGTCGTCGCGAACCGATCGCCGCTCGCGTCGGCGACCGACAGTCGCCATTGCTCGAACGCTCCGGTGCGCTTCAGCCACGCGAGCTGCTCGCCGCCGACGCTGCGACGCAGAACCGCGATCCGGCCGGTCGTCGCCGAGCCGGGGAACGCCGCGAGCGGTTGCAGCGCGCCGTCGAACACCAGCAGATCGCCGTCACACACGACCGCGACGTCGGGCGCGGCGTCGCCGTTCCAGTCGAGCACCGCGACGTCGCTGACCGGCGCCGGGAACACCATCGAAGGACCGGCCGCGAGTCCGTTCGGTGCCAGCGCGCCGACGAGGATCGTCCGACCGTCGGTCGACAGCGCGGCGACGAATGCGGCCGACGCATCGCCGTGGACGCGCAGCTCGGCGGCAGACGTCCAAGGTCCGTCCGCGACGACGGTCGTGACCGGAGCGTCGTCGATCGCGAACACGGTTCGCAACAGGCCGGCGCTGCCGACGGTCAGCAGTTGGTCGGGGTCGCCGGCGATGCCGCGCAACGTCGCGCCGTCGCGCAGGACGTGCCCGCCGAGGATGCGGCCCGACCATTCGTGCACGGCCGGCTGTCGGACCAAGTGCGCCTCGTCGTCGGCGATCAGAATCGCGTGCCGGCGGTGGTCACCGAGGAATTCCCCGACGACCATCCGGCGCGCGCGCGGCGTCACCGGGTCGATTTCGTCGAGGGCGAGGACGGTTCGGTACGAGGCGCGGACCGGAAGTTCCTCGAACTCGTTCTGCGCCGACGTCGCTTGCGTGGCGATCGCGGCGGAGAGGAGCAGGAGTACGGCCGACGGAAAACTTGTGGTGCGGAGTCTGGTGGGGTTCATCGGGGATCCAGGTGGGGATCCGGCAGGGTCGGTTCGCGCGGACGGATTTGCAGAAATCACCCGGCGGGAGCAGGTCGTCCATGGCCTCCGCGCGCGCGCCGACCGTGCGACGCCCGACGCGACTCTTGCCCGTCCGCGCTCGCGTGGCTTCA
>JAEYTU010000675.1 GCA_023433825.1 Planctomycetota bacterium | reverse complement strand
ACCGGGTTGTTCGGCACCGGCAGCGACACCGTCGCGCGCCCGTTCGCGTCGGCCGTCGACGACAGGAACAGCGCGTTCGCCGGGTCGACGAGCACCTGCATCCCGAGGAACGGGATCTGCGCGCGCGCCGCGCCGACGATCAGCGCCGCACCGGAACTCGCCGGCAGGTAGTCCGCCGTCACGACGTGCGCCGCGTTGCCGACCTTCAACGGGCCTCCGTCGTGGCCGAGCCGCGGCGCGCGGCCGCCCTGTCCGTTCGTCGCGTCGCCGTAGTCGAGCGGCACGCCGGCCGTCGGCTCGACGATGAAGAAGCCGTTCTGCATGTCGGTCAGGTAGACGACGCCCGACGGCTGGAACGGATAGCAGCCCCAGCAACCGTGGTAGTCGTTGCCGGTCAGACTCGTCGTGTCGAAGTGCGCGACGACGCGCGGCTGCGTCGGCACGCTGAGATCGATCGCCCAGTAGCCGTCGGAATACGCCGAGAAGTGCGCGACCTCGCCCTTCATGAACACGTTGTGCACGGTCGCGCCGTTCGGGCTGCACCAGACCGCACGCTGCGCCGGCGCCGACTTGTTCGTGATGTCGTAGACGGTCATGCAACCGCCGTTGTTCTCGTCGGCCGTGATGGCGACGGTGTCGAAGTCGTTCGTCCAGACGTTGTGCGTGAACGCGCCCGGCGTCGGCGTGTTGCTGAGCGTCGTGATCGACGAGATGTTCGTCGCGTTCACGATCCGCATCGTCCCGCCGAAGATGTGGCCGAGATACGCGTGATTGCGCACGACGTAGCTGTCGTGCACGTAGGCCGGGTTGTAGGTGCGCAGCAGCGTCGGGCTCGCCGGGTTCACGTTGAGGTTGTAGATGCGGCAGCCGTTGCCGGCGCCGCCGTTCGCCCACAGGTGGCCGCGCGCTTGATCGATCGTCACCGTGTGCGCGTTGCCGCCGAACGAGCCGGCGAGTCGCGGCGCCGTCGGCGTGCTCATGTCGATGACCTGCGTCGCACCGTGCTCGGAGCTGACGTAGACCCACGTTCCGTAGCTCTGCGCCTCGCGCCAGAAGTACTGACCGGACGTCGTCGGGCCGCTGATGAAGCCGACCTCGACTGGGTTGCGCGGATCGTGGCAGTCGTAGAACAGCGTTCCGGTGCGTGTCGGGACGATCGCGTACTCGCGACCGTTGACGACCATGCCCCAGATGCCGGCGTAGTTGTTGTTCGGCGTCACGGCGCCGGGGAAGCGGTTGACGCTCGCGAGCAGGCGGGCGTTGGTGGGGGGAGTCTGGGTCGCGGCAGTCGTCGTGCAGAGCAGGGCTGCAGCGAACAGGCGCACCATTGGCGAGAGGGCCATGGGCTCGAATCCTCGGATCAGGGAGACGCGGTCGCCGGCTTCGCAGGGGATGCCGCCGGCAGGGAGGAGCAGGGCGCGGCAGTCTCACCGCGACTGATGGACTCGGCAAGGCGGTGGAACGCGCCGCGAAGTCGCCGTCTGATGGGCCGCGTCGATGGAGCGCAACTACTTCGCGGCCTGCACCCTTGGCCTGGAACCTGCTGTCGCCGCCGAGCTGAAGGCGCTGAACGCACCGTTCGTGCTCGAACGGCGCGGTGGCGTGACGTTCCGCGGCGATCTGCGATTGGGTTACGCGGCCAACTTGTGGCTGCGATCGGCGATCTACGTCCAGGAGGAGATCGCGACGTTCCCGGCGCGCGATCCGGACGCGCTCTACGACGGGGTCCGCGCGATCGACTGGCGCCGGTTCACCGACGTCGACCGGACGCTCGCCGTCGACGCGGCCGTGCGCGATTCGGGGATCACGCATTCGAAGTACGCGGCGTTGAAGGTGAAGGACGCGATCGTCGACCAGTTCCGCGATGCCGTCGGGAGGCGGCCGGACGTCGACGTCGAGGCGCCGGACCTTCCGCTGAAGCTCGTCGTCAAGCGCGACACGGCGACGCTGTATCGCAATCTGTCGGGGACGAGTCTGCACCGGCGCGGCTGGCGGCCGGAGCAGGTCAAGAGCCCGTTGAACGAGGCGACGGCAGCCGGGCTGCTGCTGCTGAGCGACTGGGATCGCGCGAGCACGTTGGTCGACCCGATGTGCGGGTCGGGGACGTTCGTCATCGAGGCGGCGTGTCTGGCGGCGGATCGGGCGCCGGGGATCGCGCGGTTGTTCCCGTTCGAGACGTGGCCGGACTTCGACGCAGACGCGTGGCGCGAGCTGCGCGCCGACGCCGAGCGGCGGGCGAAGAAGACGTTGCCGTTCGTCCTCGAGGGCGCCGATCGGCACCCCGGGGCGATCGAGATCGCGAAGCGCAGCGCCGTCGCGGCCGGCGTCGCCGACCTCGTGCGATTCAGCGTCGCGGAGGTGCAGACGTTCGTGCCGAAGCAGCCGCCGCGTTTCGTCGTCGTCAACCCGCCGTATGGCGAGCGCATCGGCCGCGACGACGAGGACCTGTTCCAGTCGTGGCGCGGTCTCGGGCACTTCCTGCACGAGCGCTGCCACGGTGCCGTCGCATGGGTGCTCTCCGGCAACGCCGACGTGACGCGCCACCTCGGCCTCCGCACGAGCCGCCGCCTGCCGGTCTTCAACGGTCCGATCGAGTGCCGCTTCCTGCGTTACGAGATCGAGTGAAACTTTGCGGGGGGAAGTGAAACGAAGGTGCCTGGCACTTTCGTCTCACTTCGTCGGAGAAAGTGAAATGAAGGTGCCAGTCTGCCCACCGTCGCCTTCGGCGCCGACCCATGAGGATGAAAATGGGGTCTAGGTGTTCCTAACTCCGATCGTCGTCGGTCACGCGCAACCGTCGACGAACGATGCTGCCC
>JAEYTU010000674.1 GCA_023433825.1 Planctomycetota bacterium | reverse complement strand
GTCGTAGACGCCGATCGTGACGCGCGAGTTCGCGCGGCCGGCCATCGGGTAGCGACCGGGATCCGCGCGCGGCGGCAGCGTTCGTGTGTCGACGAACGGATACGGCTCGACGCCGCGCAAGTCCTCGCGGCTGAACGCGAGCCGACGCCCCTCCGGATCCCACCAGAGCCCGTCGCGAATGCCAAACTCCGAGCGATGCGCCGACTGGCCGTAGCGAACGTCCGCCGAACCATCCTCGGTCAGTCGACGAATGCCGCCGTGGTCGTTGCGGATCTCGAGCTGGTGGTCCGGTGCGACGATGGCGGCGAGTTCGTCGTTCGGCGCGACGGCGGCAGCCTGCGCGTCGCGTGGCCACGCGAGGACGCGCTCTGCACGTGGACCGGCGAACGTCCAGTGAACGACGCCGTCGTCGCGGTCGAACGCGATGCGTTCGCGATCGACGAAGCGGAACTTCGGCAGCGACTTGCCGTCGGCGTCGGCGACACCGCTGTCGACGAGTGCCGCTTTCGCGCCGCCGGCGTCGAACAGTTCGACCACCGTGCCGTCCGGAGCGCGCGCCTCGACGTGCTCGACACCGTCCCGCGTCGCGACGACGGCGAGCCAGCGCGTTCCGGGGATCCACTGCGCGTGTGGCAGCACGGGCGACAGCGCGTCGCCGCGTTCGATCGCCGTCGCGACGTCGAGCAGTGGGCGGACGTCCTGTGCGACCGCCGACGTGCAGAGCAGCAGTGCCACGCCGACGGCGCGACGCGTGGTGGAAAGCGGCATCACGCGCGGCGACAGTACCGCGCCTTCGAAGGCATGAAACCGACCAGAACGACGCTGCGCGTGGCCATCGTGGGGGCCGGACGGGAGGCCGCCGAACTGCTGGACGGACTCGCACGGCGCCGTGAGATCGCCGTGACGGCGCTCGTCGACGCGCAGTTGCGCGCGGCGCGCCGGCGCGCCGATCGCCACCGGGTCGCCGTCGTTCATCGAGGGATCGACGAACTGCTGGCCGCCGGTGGGTTCGACGCCGCGGCCGTCGTCGCCGCCGGGCCGGCGCGGATGGCCGCCGTCGCGCGGCTCGTGAACGCCGGGATCCCCGTCGTCGCGGCGATGCCGGCGGACGTCGACGTCGCGCGGTTCGAGGCGGTCGTCCATGCCGCGCGCGAACGTGGCGTTCCGCTGCGGTTCGTCGATCGCGGGCTCGCGGCGGCCGAACTCGCGAATCTGTCGCCGCTGCTGCATGCGCCGCTGCACGTGACGGCGATCCATCGGACGCGCGCGCCGAACGTCTCGACTCCCGACCTCGACGATCCGGCGTTCGCATCGGAAGCGGCGGTGTTCGCGGCGCTCGGGCAGGACGCGCTGTCGACGGCGATCGGCGTCGTCGGCCACCTCGATCACGTGACGGCGTCGGCCAGCGCGCCGATCGTGCTCGTCGACGGGCGTCCGTTCCGCCCGGTCTGGCTGCTGCACGGGCACGGCCGCGCCGGGTCGTTGGTCGCGCGGTTCGAGTTCGGCGCGGCGGTCGACGAATCGTTCCTCGACGTCGGGCTTCCGCACGGCACGCTGCGCATCGACCTCGCGGACGTCGGGCTCGCCGACGCGATGATGCCGTTCTTCGTCGCACTGCAAACCGAGCCGGCGGCGGCGCTCGCGCGTCGATCGGCCGCCGACGGCATCGAACGCGCACGCGCGGTGCTGACGACGACCCGCGCGATGCTGGCCGAATCGAACGTGTCCGATGCCGCGTTCGTTCCGGACGCGCCGCCGCCGGCCGGTGCCGCGCGCCACGGGGAAGTCGTCGTCGTCGGTGCTCGCCATCCGCTCGCGGCCGCGGTCGTGCGGTCGCTGCTCGACGCCGGCCGGCCGGTGACGGTCGTCGACCCGCGGCCAGAACGCCTCGCGGCGCCGTTGCGCGACGTTCGTCTGCGACGCGTCGTCGCCGATCCGCGCCGCGCCGACGAGTTGACGGCGGCGATCGATGGTGCTGCCTACGCGGTCCTGATCGCCGACGGTGTCCCGACGGACGACGTCGACGAACGGCTGGAGGACCTCGTGCTGGCGGCCGAGGCGATCGGGCGCGCGTGTCTCGCGCATCGCGTGCGTCGGCTCGTCGCGATCACCGACCTGCGCGTCGCGGATCTCGCGGCGACCCGTGCGGCGCGCGATTCCGGACCGATCGATCCGGCTCCGTGGTTTCGGCCGATGCGCGAACAGGGACTCGTCCTCGTCGAGCGGACGCTGCGGCGAATGCTCGTCGAGCGGACGCTGCGTGTGACGTTCTTGCGGCCGGGGATCGTCGTCGGCGCCGATCAGCCGGCGTTCCGCGCCGACGTCGGGCGCGTGTCGCCGCGCGGGGACTGGGTCACGTATGGCGCCACCGCGACCGGGTTGCCGTTCGTGCTGGCACGCGACGTCGGGACGGCCGTGAATGCCGCACTCGACGCCGGCGCGGCGGTCGGGCGGACGTTCGATCTCGTCGGCGACGTTCGGCCGACGGCTGCCGAGTACGCGTGGCGGCTCGGCGAGGCACGGCACCGCCCGATCCGCTATCGGCCACGGCCGGTGTTCGCGTGGTACCTGACGGCGCTTGCACGGTTTCTCGTTCGGTTCCCGACGCGCGATCCTGCGCCGTTGCCGTCGTGGCGCGAGCTGCGCGGTCGCAGCTTCCCGGCGGCGATCGACACGTCCGTGACGAAGTCGGTGCTCCGCTGGCGTCCGCAGGACGACGCGGATGCGTTCTGGCGCGAGGTCGCTGGCGCATCGTGACGCGAAGACACGTCCTGCACGTGTTCACGACGTTCGCGCCGGGAGGGCTCGAAGTGCGGGCCGCCCAGTTGATGGGGCGTTGGCAGAACGTCCGGCATTCGATCGTCGTCCGCGACGGACGCACGGAATGCGCGGAGCGGATCGCGCCGCACGTCGAGCGGCGCTTCGTGCCGGCGCCGCGAAGTCGGGGCTCCGTCGCGAACGTCTGGTCGATGGCGCGGCTGCTGCGCAGCGAGCGGCCGGATCTCGTGCTGACCTACAACTGGGGCACGATCGAGACCGTGCTCGCCGCGCGGTTCGTTCGCGGACTGCGGCTCGTCCATCACGAGGACGGCGTTCACGCCGACGAGGCGTTGCGGCCGCTGCGTCGGCGAACGTGGACGCGACGCATCGCACTCCGCGCGGCGAACGCGGTCGTCGTGCCGTCGCTTGCGCTGCAACAGTCGGCGTTGTCGGCGTGGCGCGTCCGACCCGATCGCGTGCATCACCTACCGAACGGCGTCGACGTCGCTCGCTTCACACCGGCGCGGCGCGAGCCCGACGGCACGTTCGTGATCGGGACCGTCGGCGGGCTCCGGCCGGAGAAGGATCAGTCGCTGTTGCTCGAAGCCGTGTCACGGATGCCGGAACGCGACGCCATCCGCGTCGTCCTGGTCGGCGAGGGCCCGGAGCGCGTGTCGCTCGAAGCGCGCGCGATCGAGCTCGGGATCGCGCAGATCGTCACGTTCGTCGGCGCCGTCGCCGACCCGGCGCCGTGGTATCGGCGGTTCGACGTGTTCGTGCTGTCGTCACGCACCGAGCAGATGCCGCTGTCGATCCTCGAGGCGATGGCGAGCGGCCTGCCGATCGTCTCGACCGACGTCGGCGACGTCGGCCGCATGATCTCGATCGACGCACGTCGCCTGCTCGTCTCCCGCCGCGATCCCGACGCCTTCGCCCGATCACTGACGACGCTGCGGAACGACGACCCGCTCCGCCACTCCCTCGCCGCCGACCACCGCCAGATCGCCGAGACCCGCTACGACCTCGACACCTGCCTCGACCGGTTCCTCGCGGTCTACGAGCTCGCGATGGCCGCGAGCGTCTGATCCCGACCAAGCGCTCGACGTCCGACGGGCCTCCACCCGCACGCGCCGCATCGCACGTTCGCGTCCGCATCACCGCACGCACCGCGCACGTCACCGAACGCGCAGCCGGCATCACCGCACGCACACCCCACATCACCGCACCCACAGCCGGCATCACCGCCACCGACGCCGCAGCGGGGCCGTTGGCGTTCCTGGTCCTCGTGGCCTTCCCGCGTAGCGGCGTCGCAGCGTGATCTTCTGATTTCGACCGCCCTCCGGGCGATCGAAATCAGAAGTCGATGCCGATCCCGGCAAACAGGTACAGCTCGGGTTCGAGCGTCCCGTTGAAGCGATTGCCGTTGTTGTCGACGTAGCGGTAGTCGCCGGCGACGACGAGACCGGCCTGACCGAGGAACGAGAAGTTGTCGGTCAGTCGCTGCACGATGCCGACAGCGCTCCGGATCTCCTGCACGTTGTAGTCGGCGGCGACCTTGCCATTCGCGACCGAGTTGCGAACGCGGAACTCGTCGCCCTGCAGGTACACGCCGAACGTCAGGATCGACGTCGTCGTGAACTGCCACGACAACTCCATCTCCTTCGGCAGCAGCATGTCGAACCGGAAGTCGTCGAGGAACTTCACCGACAGACCGAGCAGCGGCAGCACCGGCGCGTCGTCGAAGTCGCCCGAGTACATCGCTCCGATCTTGAAGTACAGGTCGTCGCTCGCGCGGAAGGTCGCCAAGACGTCGCCGTAGAACTTCCAGTCCTCCGAGTGCAGCGACGCGTCGAGATCGGAGTAGACGCCGGGCGAGAAGACCGCGGTCAACTGGACGTCGTCGTTGACGAACGTCGTGAATCCGACATGCACGCCCGCCGTGTACAGCGTCTCGTTCGCGCTGCTCTGACCGGCACGCTTCGACGAGTAGTGGCGCGCACCGAAGTTCGGGCCGAACAGCAACGCAGTGTCGGGATCGACGTGGATCGGGATCCGACCGTTGACGCGATAGTGGTCGAGATCGAGGTGCCCTGGGTCGCCCTTCACCTCGGTCTGGTGCTGGAACAGGTACGACAGTTCCAACTGCGGTCGATAACGCGCGGACCCGCTGAGGAAGTTCTGGTGGTTGGTGCGGTACAGCGCGCGGGGCGAGTAGTCGCGATCCTGCGGGTCCTGGATCGCTGCGAACCGCGCGGCGTCGAACGCTGAGGTCGACGTGGTCGCGGCCGCGGCCGATGCCGTCGCGCGCGGCGCGGCCGGCGTGCCGCGGATCGTGAACGAGGGATCGAGCGAACTCCGCGTCGCGGGCCGCGACTCCGACGGTGCACCGACGGACCGTCGGCTCGCGTCCTGGGCCGGAAGGAAGGCGGCCGGAAGGAAGGCGGCAAATGCCAAGAGGCATGCCGACGAAGCTGCGATGTGCATGGCGATCCCTAACCTTGGAAGCGAAATCCGACTGACCGTGAAGAGGCCGCATGGTGGGCACGCCTACAGATCCAGTCAAGCATGCGTGCGGCCTCGGTTGGCGCGCACTACGCAGCCGCGCGCCGCAGCGGCCTCACCGCTGAAAGATCGGGAGGTACTGCTGCGGGATCGCGAGGATCGTGCAGGCGACGGCCGTCGCGAACTCGTCGCCGGGCCCGACCGAACCGAGCCAGCGACCCGAGTCGGTCTGCATGCGCATCAGGTCCGCGCCGATCCGCGCGTGGTAGGCCGCGAACTGCGACCCGCCGGCCTGGAAGTGCGCCTGCGCTGCGTAAAAGCTGCCGTACCAGAAGAAGTAGTGATCGCCGTACCAGCGCACCATGCGCGGGTACTGCTCGTCGAGGAACCGCAGGACCGGCTCGTAGATCTCCGGGTCGTGCACGCCGGCGGTGAACAGACTGGTCAGCGCTGCCGCGTTGATCGCGTACTGGTCGTTCTTCTCGAAGGCCCCGCGCCCGGCGATCTTGTACGAGAACAGGCCGCGATCGGGACCGCGGCTGACGCGGCTCCGGCGAACGTAGTCGACGGCCGCGTCGATCGTGTTCTTCGGGACCTGGATCCCGACGTTGCGCGCCGCACGCAGGGCCTGCAGCTGGCAGACGGTGACCGACAGATCGGCGTCCTTCGAGAACAGGTTGTAGCGCCACGCGCCGAGCGCGTTCTGCGAGTCGACGATCAGATGAACGGCGCGTTCGAGCGCGCCGCGCACCGTCGCCTCGGGAACGGTCCCGTAGACCTGCGCCAGGAACAGCGTCGCGAACGCGTGGCTGTACATCCGCGTGCCGCTGTCGGTCACGAAGCCGTTCTCGGCGACGCAACCGATCACGTAGTCGACCGTGCGACGGACGACGGCGCCGTACGGGCCGCGATCGGGCAGATGGCCGTTCGCGAGGAACGCGATCCCGACCAACGCGCTGACGCCGACGTGAGCCGTGTTGCGCAGCCGCTGCGCTTCGACCGTCGTCAGCACGAGGTAGTCGTCGTTCTGCTTGTGGCCGACGATGCCGGTCCAACCGCCCGATGGCTGCTGGCCGGCGGCGAGCCACGCGAGTCCGGCCTGCGCCGCCTTGCGGTATGCCTCGTGTCGGTCGTCGTGCAGGCTCGGATCGGCGACGGCTGCCGGCGCCCCGCTCGGGGCTGGCATCGGCTCACGCTGGGCCGGCAGCGCCGCGCAAACCATCAGGAACGTCGCGACCACCGCATGCGCGGCGATCGCTTGCGACCGTGACATGGCCGCGGATGGTAGCGCGGCCGAACCGATCGGCACGCGGTGGCGGGCGTTCGCCCAAGCGGGCCCGCCGTCAGGCGTAGTAGCGGCCGAACCGGTTCTTGACGAACGCCTCGTAGTCGACCTGCTCCTGCCGGACGAATCCGTGCTGCGGCAGGCTGCCCTGCAGCAGCAGATCGAGGACCGCGCAGATCCCGGCGGCGGTCGTGATCTGGATGCCGGACCAGTTCCGGCCGTCGATCTCCTGGTGATAGATCGTCCGCGCGTACGTGCGCTCGGTCAGCCGGCCGCGCCAGATGCCGGTCGCGCTGACGAAGATCACGATCTGGTCGCTGAACGTCGTCGGCAGCGCGTGGTCGAAGATCTCGCCGAGCAACTGCCGGCGATCGCGCATCCGCAGGTCGTCGAGCAGGAACTTGATCAGGTGGTTGTGACCTGGGTAGCGCATCGACTTGTAGTTGACGTTGCGCACCTTCCCGAGCAGCGTCGTCGCGAGCGTGCCGAGCCCGCCGGACGTGTTGAACGCCTCGTACTCGACGCCGTCGATCAGGATCGTCTCGAGGTTCTCGAGCGGCGGGACGAGTCGCAGTTCCCCGTCGAGCACCGCTTCGCACAGGTTGCAGTACTCGTTGATCAGCCCCTCGGTGCTCCAGGTCAGGTTGTACTTGAGGCGGTTCGACGGGTAGCGCGGCAGCGCGCCGACGCGCATTCGCAGGTCGGTCACGTCCTGCATCCCCTTCAGCAGATGCATTGCGCTGATCGTGATGAACCCCGGTGCGAGGCCGCATTGCGGGATCAACGCCGACTGTGCGCCGTCGGCCAGCGCCATGACGCGTTCGGTCACGGCGACGTCCTCGGTCAGGTCGAGGTAGTGGACGCGTGCGGCGCGCGCGCGTTCGGCGATGCCGGGGTTGCAGTGGAACGGCGCACACGACAGCACGGCCGTGGCACCGGTCAGGATCCGGTCGAGGTGCGATTCGTCCTCGAAGTCGACGACTTCGGCTTCGACGCCGGGTTGCTGCTCGCGCACCTGGTGCACCGCGGCCTCGACGGCGTCACCGACGTGGACGCGGTAGTCGCCGCACCGGGCGAGCAAGTGGGTGACCATCCGGCCGATCTTGCCGGCGCCGAGAACGACGATCTTCTTCATGCGTGTGCGGGCGGGAGCCGGCCCCGGTCGGGGCGCCGGACGTTATCGGCCGCGATCGGACGGGGAAAGAAGGCGTGCGCGCGTCATCTGCGCGGCGCGCGTCCGACGACGTACACGAGCCACGCCATGTCGGCCGTCCCTTTCGCGACGCGGCGATAGATGCCGTTGCCGGTGTTCGTCGCACGATCGGTCTGTTCCCACAGCACGTGCACGTCCTCGAACCCTTCGGCTTCCATGCACTCGCGCAGTTCGGGGACGGTCCAGAGTCGCCAGTCGTAGACGAACGCGTCGCGCATCCGCGTGCCGTCGCGGAACTCGAAGTGGATCTTGCAGACCGTGTGGTAGGTCAGCGGGTCGAACGAGTGCTGATCCCAGACGTAGGTGAAGCCGTCGCAGCGGCGGCGCTCCTCCTGTTCGACCTGCGTCTCGCTGCCGCCCCACGCGTCGAGCATCAGGTAGCCACCGGGAAGCAGCCCGCGGCGGGCATTGCGGATCCATGCGCGCAGGACGTCGCGCTGCTTGAAGACGCAGTAGCTGAAGTTCGCCGCGATCGTCATCTGCATGCGTGGCGCGCGGACCGCGAGGACGTCGCCGCGCACCAGCTTCAGCCGGCGGCGTGCGTCGGCGTCGAGCCGTGCGACGTTGTGCTTGCGGCCCCACGCCAGCGTCGGCGCGTGCAGGTCGACGCCGAGCGCGTGGTTGTCCGCGTGCAGGGCGACGAACGCGCACGACAGTCCCGCCGTTCCGCAGAAGTCCTCGCGGAGGCGTCGCAGAGGTTCGCCGGTCGTCCGCAGGTACCAACGCGACAGGAACCGCGCGTCGTGATCGACGGCCTGCACGCTGCGTTGGTAGAGGTCGTGCCGGTCGGCGGTCTTCGCGGTCAGTGGCGGTCGGCTCGGCATCGCGGCGTGTCTACGGATCGAGGCGATGCCACGCAACGCGTCGTTGCGCGCGTTCGTTTCGTGTGGTCAGACGACGCGGTAGTCGATCGGGATCGCCGAGTGTCGGAAGTCGTTCGCCGTCGACTTCAGGATTCGCAGGAACGGACGCTGTTCGTGGCCGTCCTCCGACAGGTACAGGTGCAGCACGTTGTCGAACGTCGTCATGTAGTACGACGGGTCGAAGTCGCGCCGGCCGAACGCGGAGCCCGGCGGCACGAGGTCGACGAACAGCGGTGTGACGTTGCGGTAGCGCAGCAGGTCGAGCAGCGCAGGGACCAGGAATCGCTGCTCGGTGATCAGTGGGAACCGGTCGACGAGCCGGTGGATGTTGTCGAACGCGAGCCGCGTGACCGGCTGGCCACCCGGCGTCCCGTGCCCGCCTTCGGCCGTGCGCAGCAGATCCCACGTGAACTTGCCGGCGCTGATGTACTCGGGGTGCAGGTACAGCACGCGGAACGGATCGGTGAACTGACCCGATGCGTCGAGACACCACGGGCGCAGTGCGGCCTCACGTGCGCAGATCCGGCGCAACGCGTCCTGATCCTCCTTCGTCGAGACGTACAGCGTCCGTTCGTCGGCGCGGCGGCCCGCGGCGAGGAAGCGAAGTGCGAGGAACGTGTACCGCGTGCCCGGTTCGGCGAGCAGCACGGTCGTCGAGCCTTCCGCTGGACCGGTGCCGTTCAGGAATCCGCCGTTGACGTCTGGATGGCCGAGGTCGACGACGTTCGGTCCGCGCTGCGGCGCACGGAACTCGGCGCGATCGCGCGCGATCGAAAGTTGCGCCGGCACCGAGGGGTAGATGTGGATCCCGGGACCGCGCTCGTTGCGCGCGCCGAGATAGATGTCGCGCGTGATGCCGCGGCCGGCGATCGAGAAGTGGTGTTTGCCGCGGTAGTAGTACTGATGGCGCGCCTTGAGGATCTCGATCGTGCGCGCCTTGAACGCGTCCAACTGATCGAGGAACGCGAGCCGGATCAGTAGGTCGGTCGAGAACTCCTCGGCACTCGGCAGTCGCAGGTCGCGCGGATCGGTCTCCTCCTGGACGAAGATCCCGTGGATCCGGTTCTGCATCAGCGTGCGACGCGTCTCGAGCAGTGCCGTGCGCTTCGCGAAGTAGTCGAGGTCGGTCAGCAGCAGGCCGACGTTGTCGAGCACGACCATCTGCACGCCGCCGGCCATCCGGTAGTTGCCGATCTCGGCGTGGATCCAGTCGACGTCGACACCGCCGCCGGGGCGGAAGTCGCGCTGCAAGTTCGCCGGGTTCGCTTGCGTCAGCACGAGCCGCGTCGTGCCGCGTGCGCTGCGCGCTTCGAGGCAGAGCTTGTGGGGAACTTCCGGTTCGAGCGCGTGGACGTTCGGTCGATAGCCGTACCAGTCGAAGTCCGACTCCAACTTGCGCCACAGGTTCTCGGGCGCCTGTTCGACCGAGTAGTAGAGGTACGTCCCGCCGTCGACGCCCTCGAGCCAAGCGCGCGTGATCATCTCGAGCGCGAGCACGGTCTTGCCGGTGCCGGCGCCGCCGGTCACGTAGACGAACGCCGCGGTCTGACCCGGATAACGGATGCCGCCGGCGAGGATCGCGTCGAGGCCGTCGATGCCGGTGCGCAGGACTTCGAACACGGGAGAGGGCTCCGGAGAGTGGCAGTCGCGCGCGCGAGACTCGGGCGAACGAGGTCGCGGACGATAGCGAGCCGTGTCCGAGCGCTCACCTGTTGATTCGATCGACGCAGCCTCTAGAACGCCGCGCTTCGATCGCGGCCGCGCACGACGCGCGCGCCGCACTTGCCCCGCCTCGAGACGTCGTTCCCATGAGAATCGCAGCGCAACTGCTCTGGCCTTCGCTCTGGCTCACACTCTGGCTGTCGACGTTCGTCGGCGCCGGCGAACTCTTGGCCGGCAGACTCGTCGCGCAGGATCCGGCGACGACGACGCCGGTACCGGGATCGCCGGCATCGGCGCCGTCGGTTCCGGACGTCGTCGTGCTGCAGAACGGCGACACGCTGAACGGCAAGATCGTGTCGTTCGCCGAGGGCAAGTTGAAGTTCGAGCACTCGGCGTTCGGCGCGATCGAGATTCCGCTCGCGAACATCAAGGACCTGCGCTCGGCGGCGCCGGTCGACCTGCTGACCACCGACGGCGAGCGGTTGAAGCGCACGATCACGGCGGTCCGTGACGGGGCGTTGGTCCTCGGCGGTGCGGCGCCGGATGCGCCGGCCGCTCCGACGTTGACACTGTCGAAGCTCGACCAGATCAATCCGCCCGACAAGCCGCCGGTCACTTGGACCGGCTCGGTCGCGATCGGTGCGTTCCTGTCGACCGGCAACACCGAGCGACGGTCGGCGAACACGGCGGCCGTCGCCGTTCGCGAGTCCGAGCAGGACCGGCTGACGGCGAAGGCGTCGTGGGACTACTCGGAGGAGCAGACGGCGGGCGTTTGGAATCTGACGCAGCGTCGGACGGCGGGCGGGCTGCAGTACGACTACTTCCTGACGAAGAGCCGGAAGTCGTACGTGTTCGCGACGACGCAAGCGGAAGGCGACACGCGCGCCGACATCGACCTGCGGTTCTCGGTCGGCGCCGGTTACGGCTATCAGTGGCTCGACACCGACACGATGTCGTTCGCGACCGAACTCGGTCTGTCGTACTTCAGCGAGCAGTACCGCTCGGCGACGCCGAGCAACGACTACCTGGCGGCGCGCGCGGCGTACAAGTTCGCGTGGAAGATCACGGAGGGGATCGACCTGCTGCAGGACGTCACGGCGTTCCCGAGCCTGGAGGACAGCGAGGACGTGTTCCTGACGAAGGACACGCGCCTCAAGGTCTCGATGACCGAGAGCATGTTCTCGCAGCTGCAGTGGATCCTCGACTACGACAACACGCCGTCGCCGGGACTCGATC
>JAEYTU010000673.1 GCA_023433825.1 Planctomycetota bacterium | reverse complement strand
GGGATCGGCACCGGACCGGCCGGCGTCGGCGTCTTGCAGACGTCTGGGAATGCGATGCTCATTCCGCCGCTGCCCTTGTGTGCGACACCGCGTGAATTGACGAAGACCGTGCAAGGCATGTCGCGCTCAGTGTTCGAGGGTCGAGCAGATCGCGCCGCGCGGCGCCATGTCGGACGAACAGTACACGAGCGATGGACCGCGATCGGCGCCGGTCGACAGCGCGTGCGCGGCGAGGCCGATCAACACCGGCGCGCTCGCGGCGCCGAGATCGCCGTATCCGTCGGCGGGGTGTTCGAAGCGCGTGATCGCCGCGAGCCGATCGGCGTGACGCAGCGCCGCGACGCCCCATTCCTTGGCACCGAGGTGCTCGCCGTTCTGACTCGACCAGACCGACGTGATCGGACCGGGAACGGCCGCGAGCGCGCGTTCCATCGCCGTTGCGAGCCCGTCGCCGCGATAGGGCGCCGCGCTGTAGCGGTGGCCGGGCTCGTCGGCGATGGCCGGCGCGTGCACGCGAACGAACGGCGTCTTCGGCGGAAGCGTGCGACGCGCGCGGTCGTTGCCGAGCAGCACGAAACCGGCGCCTTCGCCCGGCACGAACCCGTCGGCGACGCCGTCGACGAGGAGGCGGTTCTCGAGTCCGAGCTGCGCGAGCAGCGCGAGGTCGAGACACGTGTCGACGCCGCCGACGACGACATGGTCGTGCGTGGCCAGCAGCGCGAACGCGACCTCGAACGCGGCAATGCCCGCCGCGCGGCCGCCCTCGACGATGCGGGATCGCGCGACGTCGATCGGCGCCTTCGTCCGCGCCGCCAATGCCGCGACGAACGTCGCGTCGATCGCGGCGCGCGTGTTCGGGATCACCTCGGGCGCGGCGAGCACGAGCGGCGCTGGCGCCTCGCGCAGTGCGGCCGTTCCAGCACACGCTTCGTCGAGCGCGCCGATGGCGAGCCGCAGCATCCGACGCGCGCGTGGCGTCCGCGGCGCCGGGCCGGCGTCCGCGACGATCGCCGGCAGCGCGGCGTCGGGCAGCAACGCCATGCGAAGCGGACGAAAGCCGCGATCGACGATCGACGTCTCACGACCACGCGCGATGCCGGCGCGGACCGACGTCACGGTCTGCGCGGTGCTGTCGCCGAGCGACGTCACGAGACCGACGCCGCGCAGCCATGCGGACGTGACGGGAGTTGCTTTCGTCGTCGTCATGCCGGCACCGCGGCACGGACCTTCGACGGATCGACGTCGACCGTCACGCGTTCGACGGCGAGCAGGCGCTTGTCGCAACGGATCGACGTCTTCCAGGTCATGCAGAGTCGTCCGGCGTCGGGTTCGAGCAGCACGGTCTCCAGCTGCACCGGCGGCTCGGCGTCGGCGCCGTCGATCGTGACGACGACGGTCGGCGCACACGTCGGCAGCACGAGATCGATCGGCCCGTGCGGCGACATTCCGATCAGCTCGACGTGTTCGCCGCCGCGCAGTGGCTTCTCGAACACGAAGTCGGGATGTGCGCAGTGGAAGAACCGCGCGTCGAAGTCGGTCGGCAGGAACGGCGCGCGCGTCTTCTGCCACACGGCGTCGTAGGTTCCGGCGAACGCGCGTCGCGGCAGCCACGACGGCGCGACGAAGCCGAAGCCGAGCGGCGGCGCGCCGTCGCCGGGACTGCGAAGTGGGTGCACGGGGTCGTCGACGTTCGGCAGCAACTGGCCGTCGAACTCGGCCGCACCGCGTTTGCCGCGGAAGCCGCGACCGACCGGATTGCGCTCCTCGGCGAGCACCTTGCCGCCCTTCGGCAGGACGTGCGTGCCGCCGAAGGCGCGTTCGTAGGTGATCGGCATCGTGACGAACGGTTCGGCGGGTGTGATCGACGAGCGCAGCAGTCCCTTCTGCCAGCGCCGCTCGCCGTGCACGCGCAGGATTCGTTTGCGGCCGGCGATCGCGAACAAGACGTCGACGTGTTCGACCGGCCGGCCGCGCGGCGCGTGTGCCGAGCCGACGACGACGACGTCGGTGCCGGGCTTGGCGAGTTGCAGTTCGGCTGCGTAGCGAAGGCTCGAGAGGCCGGGCTCGCCGAAGTACTCGTCGGCGGCCTTCACCGGAACTTGCTCGGTCGCGAGCGCCGGCTCCGCCGCGAGGTCGAAGGTCGCCTTCACGACGACGACGAGTGCATCGATCCCGTCCGCGTCAGGGAACGCCGCGAGCGACGCCTGGAACGGACTGCGGTTCGCGAGCTGCAACATCGACGCGTGGGCTCCGGTGGGCCGAGTGGGAAGCGGGCGAGCGTAGGCAACCCGCGCAGAGTCATCCAACGTCGGAAGGCAGCGATGTTTGTCGCCACCGCGACCGTCTCTATCATCCCGCCCCTGCCGAACCCCTCCCGCAACGCAATCCAGGAACGATGACGCGAACTCCATTCGACGTTTCCGAGCCTCCTCGCCTCGCCGCCGCTGCCGCAGCCCTCGCGATGCTCCTCGCGAGTTGCGGGAGCTCGACCTACGTGGTGAACGTGCGCCCGATCCCCGCGACCGCGCATGTCTTCGTCAATGGCGAGGATCGCGGCGCCGGCCCGAAGACCTTGACGATCGAAGTCGGTGAGACCGACCGCGTCTTCCTGCAGGTCGCCGGCCCGAACTATCTGCCGTGGTTCACGACCTACACGCGCGACAACCTGCCGTCGGGCGGGGAACTCGTGATCGCACTCAACGAGATCCGCTGAAGGAGAGATCCGTGAACGCCAAGACCATCCTCGGCCTGCTTTCCCTCGCGGCATTGGCCTCGTGCGGCGGCATTCGCCAGCGTCAGTTCGAGATCCACGCGATCGACGACCAGCTCCAACCGCTTCCGTGTTTGATCGTCGTCGACGAGAAGTGGCCCGCGTCGGAGGACGCCGCGGTCTACACGAAGTCGGTCGTCAACGTCGTCTTCGGCGACCGCGACGCCGTTGCCGTGACCGTCAAAGCCGCCGAGGTCGACGCCGCCGGCAAGCCACTGCAGATGCCGACGCAAGGCAGCGTCTCGCGCTACCCCGCCGAGACGCGCGTGCTGCGCTTCACCGACCCCTACAAGCACCTCTTCATCCTGCCGCTGAAGCAGCGGTGAAACTGCAAAGTGAAACAAAGGTGCCTGGCACCTTCGTTTCACTTTCCGCCGCGAAGTGAAACAAAGGTGCCAGTCTGCCCACCGTCGCCTTCGGCGCCGACCCATGAGGATGAAAATGGGGTCTAGGTGTTCCTAACTCCGATCGTCGTCGGTCACGCGCAACCGTCGACGAACGATGCTGCCC
>JAEYTU010000151.1 GCA_023433825.1 Planctomycetota bacterium | reverse complement strand
GTTCAGGGGCTGATCGGCGTCGTGTCGTTCGTCGCGTTCCTGCGAAAGCTGCCGGGCCCCGATCCGACGACGGTCGCCGGGACGAGCGCGTCGTCGTGGACCGTCCTGCGCACGCCGATGGTGCTGCCGGCGTTGCTGTCGATCCTGCTGCATGTCGGCTGCTTCTTCACGGCGGTGCAGTTCGTCGCGAAGTGGCTCCACGACGCGCAGATCCTGCCGCGCGAACACCAGATGCCGATCTGGGTCGTGCTCGGCGTCTGCGCGGCGGCCGGGAGCCTGTGGCTGACGCGCTACAGCGATCGGATCGGCAAGTATCGGTTCACGATGTTCGCGACGGCGGCGACGTCGGTCGCGCTGCTCGCGCTCGCGCGCTTCCCGACGATCGAGGCGCTGTGGTGGATCGGTGTGCCGCTCGCGATCGTCGCGTCGGCGCGTTCCGGCCCGATGCAGGCGATCGTCTCGGACCTCGTCGAACCGCGGCGACGCGGAACGCTGATGGGGATCCGCGCCGCATTCGTCAACCTCGGCACCGGCGGGATCAGCCTGATCGGCGGCGCGATCTACGCAAGTCGCAACGGCGGTGTCGACGGGTACGTGGGGTTGTTGACGTTCTGCGCGTTCGGGATCGCCGGCGCCTACGTGCTGCTGCGCGTCTGGGTGCGCGAGCCGCGATGAACGTGCGCGTCGCCGCGGCCGTGCTCGCGCTCGCGTGCGCGTCGTGCGCGCAAGTCGTCGTGCACGGTGCGTTCCCGGGCGGCGGCGACGCGGTCGTGCGCGCGTTCCTCGACGAACGGTTCGGTGCTTCGGTGCGCTACGAATCGCGCGCCGTCGGCGAGATCGGTGCTGCCGTCGCGCTCGCGATGGCTCCAGACGTCGTCGTCGGCGTCGACGCGCTGACGCTCGCGGGTCTCGCGGCCGACGATCGACTCGCGCCGTGGCCGGCGAACGCTGCCGCCGACCTGCCGGCGTCGAATCGCGCCGCGACCTACGTCCTGCCGTGGACGTCGGCGTTCGTCCTCGCCCGGCGCGCCGCGATCGCCGCCGACGCCGCGCCTGCCGATCTCGACGACCTGCTGTTCGACCCGGAGATGGCGGAGCGCTTCGTCGTCCCGAACTTCGACGACGCGCCGTCGCTGTTCGCCCCACTCGTCGCCCGCGACCTGCGGATCCACGACGACGAACGCCACGCGTTCGGCTGGTTGCTGCGGTTGGAGACGCGGTCGAAGGGCTACGTCGCGCCGTCGCGAATCGCGGCCGAGTTGACGGCGGGGACGGCCGACTTCGCGATCGTCGCGCTCGCCGACGTCTTGTCGGCGTCGCCGCCCGGGTCGGCGTCGTCGGCGTTGGCGTGGCACGTGCCGTCGCGCGGCGTTCCGCAGCAGCCGCTCGGCGTCGCGCGCACGGCGCAGGCGTCGCCGGCGTCGGTCGACGTCGCGACCGCGCTGGCCGGCGCCGATCTCGCGCTTCGACTCGCGCGCGACGCACGGTTGCTGCCTGCGCCGCGCGCAGGCGTCGAGATCGACGTGTCGCCGGCACTCGCCGAAGTCCGCGCCGCGCTGCTGCCGGCATTTGTCGACGTCGCGACGTACCGACGATGGGTCGCGACGTGGCGCGAATCGGTGACCGGACGCGGTGCTGCGGCCGAGGAACTCGGCAGCGTGCTCGACCTCGTGTTCGTCGGCGCGTTCGTCGCCTTCCTGCTGTTCGTCTACCGCCGCTTGAACGCGACGGAGGAGCCCCTGCGATGACCGAGCGTGGCGAACGTTCGTTGACGCCGATCTACGTCGCCGTGCTGGTGTTCGCGGTCGTGCTGACCGTGTTCTTGTGGTGGTTGACGCAGCACTACCAGATGGACGTCCGATGACCTGGATCGACTGGATCGTGCTGTTCGGGTTCCTCGGCTACACGGTCTGGGACGGCGTGCGGCGCACGAGCGGCGCCGGCGACCTCGAGGGCTACTACGCGGGCAATCGAAGGATCCCATGGTGGGCGGCGGGTCTGTCGGTCATGGCCACGCAGGCGTCGGCGATCACGATCATCGGGACGACTGGGCAAGGGCACGACCAGGGGATGCACTTCTTGCACGTCTATCTGGGGATGCCGCTCGCGCTGGTGCTGCTGTGCATCTTCTTCGTTCCGATGTATCGCCGGCAGCCGTTGCTGACGGCGTACGAGTTCCTCGAGCGTCGGTTCGGGCCGGCGACGCGGACGCTCGCGTCGCTGATCTTCCTGTGCTCGCGGTGCCTCGCGGTCGGCATCGTGATCTTCGCTCCGGCCGTCGTGCTGTCGTCGATGATCCAGCTCGACTTGACGGTGTGCGTGCTGCTGATCGGGCTGTTGACGACCGGCTACACGATGTTCGGCGGCGTCGCGGCCGTGATCTGGACCGACGTCAAGCAGATGACGGTGATCGTCGTGGGGTTGGTCGCCGCGTTCGTCATCGTTCTCGCGCGCGTGCTCGGCGACATGTCGCTCGACGACGCGCTGCAGGTCGCCGGCGCCGCCGGCAAGATGAACGCGCTCGACCTGACGCCGGAGTTCGAGTCGCTGATGCCGCGGTGGAAGGGTGACGCCGGCGGCGAACGGTCGTTCTGGGAGGGTGAGTACAACCTGTGGTCGGGGCTGTTCGGCGGGTTGTTCCTGATGCTGTCGTACTTCGGGTGCGATCAGACGCAGGTGCAGCGGCTGCTGACGAGCTCGTCGCCGCACGAGTCGCAGAAGGCGCTGCTGCTGTCGGCGTTCGCGAAGATCCCGATGCAGTTC
>JAEYTU010000526.1 GCA_023433825.1 Planctomycetota bacterium | reverse complement strand
GCCGCTGATGCTGCGGCTCGGCCACGACTTCCGTCTCGACGTCTACGCACGTCATGGCCCGACGCGCGCGCTCGACTTCGCGCTGACGTTCGTCTCGGGGCAAACGGCGACGGTGCCGCTGCCGCCGCTCGGAACGTTGCGCCTCGATGCGTCGATGGCCGTCGCGTTGCCGATCGTCTACATGCCGCAGCCCGCGGGTTCGGGTTCGATCGTGCTGCCGGTCCCGAACGACACCGGCCTCGTGGGAGGCAAGCTCGTCGCCCAGACGCTGTTGGTGCAGTTGCTGTGGAACGGCCCGGCCATGACGCCGCTGACGTCGGCAACGGTCGACATCGTGGTCCGGTAGTCGCGGTTTGCGTGACGCGCCGCGGAACGACGGCTATCGGCACTCGTCCCTGAACGGAGCCTCGACCATGTCCACGACCGTCACCCTCGGTCTGATCCCGATCGCCGTGTTGCTCACCGCCTGCGGCTCGGGCGGTTCGCGCACCGACGCGCCCCCGCCGCCGGTCGCCCTCGAGGTCGAACTCCTGCCCCGCGAGACGCCGGCATACCCGCTCGAGCCGCTCCGGTTCGTGACGCGCGCAAACGGCGTGACGCGCCCGTGCTCGGTGCACTTGACCGGACCTGGGAGCGGGGCGTGGGGCGGGCTTGCCGACCGTCCGATCGTTCCGCCGAACTACGCCGGCGAGTGGTTCGCCGAGGCGTTCGAGATCACGTGCGGCTTGCAGGGTGGGCAAGCGGTCACGCGGATGAATCGCAGCGAGCCGCTGTGGTTCGAGGTCGTGCCGTTCACGATCGACTTGGAAGTCGAGTCGGGGTCGATCGGCAGTGAGACCGCCGTCGTTCGCGTCGTTGGCGGCGCCACGTCGGATCCGTTCGTCGTGCATGTCTTCGACCGCGACGGCAACGCCGTGACGAGCCTGATCGCCGACGCCGACGGTCGCTGCACGATCTCGCCCGACGTGTTCCCGTTGCCCGGCCGCTTCTACGTGCTGCAAGCCGTCGCCGGCACGCAGTCGACGGCGCGCGCGCTGCCGGTGTTCGTGCCCGGGCCGCAGCATCCGTTCACGATCGACTGCGGCATCGGTGGCTTCCAACTCCGGGCGCGCGGGCGGAAGGAGTTCGTCGTGACCGACTCGCGCCACACGACGATCGAGTTGTTGAGTCCGCTCGAATGGCAGGGAGGCGTTGCGCTCGTCGAAGGTTCGACGTCGCGGCTGACGTTGGCGCTCGACTTCGTCTCCGGCTTCGAACCCGGTCTGCACACGCTGCGGATCACAACGATGCCGCGAACGGGTGGTGGACCGATCACGGTCACGACGCCGGTTGCGGTGCGTCCGGCGGACGGCTGATCGAGCGGATCGCCGCGCTCATTGGATCGTCACCTTCAATGCGCGGGTCGTCGTCCCCGCGGACCCGACGCCGCCCCGGCCGAGCACGAGCCACTGTGCGTGGAAGACGGCGCCGCGGAGACCTGAGTCGTTGGGGATCGCCAGCGGTACGACGGCGCGACCGATCCCGTTCACACCGGTCGTCGTGACCGGAAGCGTCATGTCGGCGGAGACGGACAGGTCGCAACCGGGGAGCCCGATCGGACCGAGATCCAGCGGCAGCGGAAGGCCTGCGTATGTCGTCGAGGACGTCCCGAGGATCAGCCACGCGGATTGCCCCGGTGCGACGCGAGAGAGGTTGACGTGAAACGGTCGTCCCGGCTCGGGCTTGTAGCTCGCGCCGATGCGCGGTGTGTGCCCGGAGGCGTCCAAACACGCTCGGCCGAGGACGTCGACGCCGTCGGGGGCGCCGGAGCGAAGATCGGCGCGTCGTCGGTTGGGCGACATTTCGTGCGCATTGACGATGACGTCTGGGAAGTCGTCATTGTTGTAATCGCCGTGCGCCGCCTGCGCTGTCATGATCGACTCGAATGTTGGGCGCTGAACGAGAGCGAACAATGTGGACTGATCGCGTCCGGAAATGACGGTGTATGCGAGGGTAAATGGTGCACTGGAATGTGTGCTGCCGACAACCAGATCGTCGCACCCGTCACCATCGATGTCACGGCACGTCTCGAAGTAGAACCCGAGCGGATTGATGACGTTCTCATGTCGCGTGATATCGAAGAGTTGGCGCTGAAACGTCGGACCCGCGAACGCACGCACGCGGCCATAGCTCCGGCTGACGCGAATCCCTCTGTCGTTGACGACGAGGTCGGGGATACCGTCGCCATCGAGATCGTGTTTGGCAGAGATGATGTCGCCATACGACTGCGTGATTGGTATGATTCTCGTGATCTCGGTTCCAGGCGCACCGGAGAACAACTGTATCAACGTATTGCTGTATGCCTCGTTGAGGCCGCTCTTGCTGACCACGAAAAAGTCATTGACGCGATCGCCGTCGAGGTCCGTGGCCGGATGGATGGCAGCGCCAAACCCTTGGTCGATTCGAGAGCCCCAAAGGGAATAGATGACGCGGCCGTCCTTGCCCGAGTACGCGACGACGCGTCCCGCACTGAGCAAGGAAGGCGATGGTGAAGCATCGCGGTCGCCGACCAGTCGATCCGCGACGCCATCCCCGTCGAGGTCGCCAGCGAATTGATAGAGATCGTTCGACGTGAATGAGTCAATCATCTCGAACGTCTGGCCGTCGAGCAATCCGCTGACAAATCGACCGCCCTCTGAATACGACAGAGGGACATCCACACGTTTGTCCGCAGTCCCGTCCGGTGGGTGGCTCCAAGGGAGCCGGAGCGGAGGAAGCGTCCCGAGAGCCGCCCCGGGGCCGTCACCCCGTCGATCGAACAGCACTACGTTGGTTTGCCCTGAGACCACGGTCAATCGGCCAACCATCGTCGCTCCTCCAAGATTGAGGTTGGGGGAGATGAACAGGAGATCGGGCACCCCATCACCGTCGACGTCTCCCCCGAGGGGTAACACGAAGAACGCGTCGTCTGTCGGCACCGTCTGCGTCGTTCCCCACCACTGAGTGACGATCCGCTGCGCGGTAGCGGGAGCGACGACAGCAAGAGCGGTCGACGTCCACACGGAGAGCAAGAACAGTGAGAGGCGAACACGCATGGCAATCTCACTTTACAGCTTGACGAATGCAGCAACGCTCGGGATTCGGTGTCCACTCTGCGGCCAAGTGGGCTTCGTGACCGCGAACATCATGTAATTCCCGGGCGGGCGTACGCCGAGGACGGGACGCCGGCCACCGTTAGTTGATTCCCGGTCGCATTCTGGACCTCCAGTCACCGCGCCCCAATCGCAATCGCGCGCCGCAACAACGCTTCGTCGAACCGATCCGCGTGCACCTCGTCACGCAGCGCCGTCAACAGCGGAACTGCCTCGGCGAGGTCGCGCTGCGCGTCGGCCGAGTCGCCCCGATCGAGCCGCAGCTCGGCACGACGCGCCAAGGCCTGCCCGAGCGCGAGCAGCAGATGAACGTCGTCCTCGTCTTCGCGCAGTTCGCCGCGCACGGCGTCGATCGCCGCCGAATGTCGCGCCAGCGCCGCGTCGCGATCCGCCGCCGCCCGCGTGACGCGCCACGCGCCGTCGAGCGCTTCGGCGCCAGCCATCGCGC
>JAEYTU010000522.1 GCA_023433825.1 Planctomycetota bacterium | reverse complement strand
GGTCGTCGCTGTGCGACGAACTCGGCAAGGGCCATCTCGCGCTGGCCGAGAAGCTCGACGCAGCCGGCGCCACCGAGCGTGCGAACTACCACCGCGAACGCGCGGGACGGTTCCTGCCGAACGACAGCAAGGTCGGCGCGGCGCGCGGGATGGCGAGTTTCGAGGGCATCAGCGGGACGCCGCTCGAACTGGAGATCCTGAAGCGCAGCAAGCGGATGTCGCGCGAAGTGCAAGCACAGCTCGCGAGCGACTACCCGACGAAACCCGTCGAACCCGATGCCACGCTGGAGTCGATCACGCGGGCCGGCATCACGCTGCATGGCGTCGCGTCGGAGCACTTCATGATGTTCGGCGATCATCCGATCGAGGTGCTGACCGACGCGGCGAAGAACGCCGAGCGTTCGCTGGCGTTCTGCGGCGTCGCGTTCGACGGCGCGCCGGACGTTCCGGGACTGGCGGGCTGCTATCGGCGATTCGTCTTCTTGTCGACGAAGGACGCCTACGACCAAGTGCTGCGCGCGAACGAGGCGCGGATCGAGAAGTCGCGACTCGAGTTCATGCTGCAGCACACGACGTCGACGACGATGGGCAACGTCAAGGACGGCTATCACCTCGCCGGCGTCGTCGACGTCGCGAGCGTGCAGGACCTGGCCGCGCGATACGTCGCGCAGCGGTACTCGGGTGTCCGGACCGACGCGATGGTCGAAGGGGTCGGGCACGCGGTCGTCGGGATGCTGTTCGGCCGCAATCTCGTGTTCACGGTCGGACAGGAACGCGCCAAGCGGACCGTCGCCGGTCAGAAGAAGTCGCGACTGCTGGTTCCCGACATCGAGTCGTGGGTCGAGGAAGCCGCCGAGAACGCATGGCAGAAAACCGGAACGCCGGCCGTGCAATTGCCGCTCGTTTCGGCGGCCGAGTTTCCCGACGACGGCCGCATCAAGGCGTGGTCGTTCGTCGACTACCTGCTGCGGCGCGACCCGAGTCTGATCCTGAAGCTCGACCGCACGGCGCCGGAGGCGAAGAACCACCAGCAGATCGCCGCGAAGTTCGCCGAGACGACCGGCGGCATCGCGATCGACCAACTGGACGACGGCTGGCGACGGTTCTGGACCGAGGACACGCCGCTGATCCGCGCCGTTCGCGGCAAGCCGACGCCGCTCGAGGCGGTCAGCAAGTCGGCGACGGGCTGGCTCGCCGAGTTCAACGCGGTTCGCAAACAGTTCCAGCGCGCCGAAGTCGGCTGGAGCGAACGCTTCTCTGCCGACTGCAAGTCGCACGTCGAGTACCTGAAGGCGAACGCGACCGAGCGCGGTCCGGTCGCCGAACACCTGCAGAAGGGTGACAAGAAGGGCGCGACGGCGAATGGTCGGACGTTCGCGCCGCGGGCTTTGGTGTCGACGGCCGGCAGTGATGCACGCAAGGTCGTCGCGTCGTGGCTCGATCTGCCGGGGTATCGCGACGCGATCCTGAACCCGAACATCGACACGGTCGGCTGTTACGCCGACGGCGGAATCGTCGTGTTCGACGCCAATCGCGGCACGACGGCATCGACGACGAACACGCTCTCGCACTATCCGCTCGGCAATCAGCAGAACGTGCCGACCGAAGTCGCCGTCAAGGACCTCGGTCCCGACGTCGAGGCGATGCTTCGCAGTCGCGGTAAGGCCAGTGTGAAGACGCTCGGCTATCCGCTGACGGTGCACTTCTATCGCGGTACGCCGCGCAATCCGGCCGAGGTCACGTGCGAGCTGCGCCACGGCAAGGACGTCGTCGAAGGTCTGCTGCACGTCGCCGGCGCCGGAACGAGCCGCCGCGCGTCCGCGCAGGGCATGTTCGTCTTCTATCCATTGCAGCCGTTGAAGCGCGGCCAGACCTATGAGCTCGCGTGGACGATCCCGGGAGGGCGCAACATCAACGTCAAGTTCCAGACGAAGTGAGTCGGTGACGCGCGACGCAGCGCCGGAACGAGGGTATCTGCTGCGGAGAGCGCGGCGGGGATCCGCAGGGTGGGCCCGATCGCGGGACGCGATGGGAGAACATGAAATGAACGCAGAAGAGTTTGTCAGCGCCATACAGTCGGAAGTGCAGGAGCCGACCGCTCAGGGTCTGATCGAACTCCTCGAGCAGCCGCCGGGTCGCAAGCCGGCGGCAGATCTCATGGCACTGTCGCAGTGGTACAACGCGCTCTCACATGACGATCAGCAGCGACTGCGCGAGGTGGTCGACATGACGAGTCGCGACGCGATCTTTGGATTCCTGGCGGTGCTCGACGGAGTTCGAGTCATCGAGGACGGACCTGATCGTGGTGTGTTGGAACTGCGCTATGTTCGCCGCGGCGAGTCCACCCTGTTGAATTCCCCGCACGGCCCTTTTCTCCACGATCTTCTGTCCGCGCCGTGAACCAGTCATGCGCCGATGCCCGGTGATGAGCTCGAGTTCGACCGCGACGCAGTACATGCGTGGTATTGCAGAAGAAGTCGGATCGAGCATTCGACTCGTAGACTCACGACACGGTCATTTTAGTTTGATTGAACAGCGATGCCGCGACCATCGCTTCAGCACAGCAATCATTTCCGGAGTCGCTTGTATCGAGACGCACGGACGACAAGTCCTGCATCGACCGACAGACCTTTGTTTCGTCATGGATCACCAACAATGCGCGCGCGTCGATTGTTGCGCGGGATAGGAGTGACCGTCGGGGTCGCGATAAGTCTCGCGCTCTTGGTAAGGTGGCGAGCGTCGCTCTTCATCTATGTTCGAAATGACACATTCGATGTCATGCGTGATGTCCGTTTTGAAATGTCGGGCCGCGCATATCGCATCGGCGACATCGATCCTGGCGAAGCCGAATACTGCCGTGTGTTGGTGACCGAAGAGACGGGAATAAGATTGAGTAGCCGCGAGAGGTCGATCATTCCCGTCGACATCTATATTGATGTGCACCATGCTGGATCAGTGACGCTATGGGTTCTCGAAGACGGAACAGTCAGTATTGACAGAAGCCGGCTACGCATCAGCTTTCTTGCGCCCATCGTCCGATGGTAACCCTCTACCTGGATGGCGCGGACCAATGCCATAAGCTCCACAATCGCGCCTGCTGATTCGCATTCGACTGAGCCGCCCCGGTGTTGCCGATTTCGCGCAACCGAGCGCGGCCGCACCTTCCTGGGCCGGTAGTGCCGCGATTCCTCGCGTGGTGCAACAGTTTTTTGGGGGCGTTCCTTGGCAATGGCCGTTTGCCGACGGTCTCGACAGCGGCACGAGAGGCCCCAGCAAGCACTGTCCCATCGCGG
>JAEYTU010000444.1 GCA_023433825.1 Planctomycetota bacterium | reverse complement strand
TCGCGATGTCGCCAGCGAGGCGCGCGCCGACGAAGGCCATCGCGAGCCCGCCGATCACGAGCGGCAGCAGCAATCGACGACGAAGGGTCGCTGTCGATGCGTTCGGCGGTTTCGACGAGGTCGGCATGCGGTGGGAGCGTCGTCCAGAGTCCGACGCGACCACGCTCTATCGGCGATCCGGCCGCTGCATCTGTCCCGAGATCGCGCCCGGTGGGCGGCCCCGCGACGGTGTCGAGGAAACCGTCAGTCCGCCGGCGCTTCCGACTGCTGAATGTCGAAGCCGGCGTCCTTGACGACCATCCGGACGAGGTCGGCGAGCGACGGCGCCTCCATCTTCGTCATGACGTTGGCACGGTGGACTTCGATCGTCTTCTGGCTCAGTCCGAGCTCGTCGGCGATCCGCTTGTTCGAGCGTCCGCTGACGACCAGCTCCATGACCTGCCGTTCGCGCGGTGTCAGTGAGTCGATCTTGCGCAGCGCGTCGGTCTTCTTGCCGGCGAGTTCGCGGTTCTTGTGATCGGTGTCGATCGCGCGTTGGATCGCCGCCTCCATCGCCTGGATCGTGAACGGCTTCTCGAGGAAGTCGAGACTGCCGGCCTTGAACGCGTGGACGGCCATCGCGAACTGCGCGCGCCCCGACATGAACACGACCGGCACCGGTGCGCGGCGCTCGTTCAGGACGTCGAGCAGTTGCAGGCCGCTCATGTCCGGTAGGTGGACGTCGAGGATCAGGCACCCGGGCCGCGCCGGGTCGAACGCCGCGAGGAAGTCCTTCGCCGTCAGGAACACGGCCGGCACGTAGCCCATGCGTGCGATCGCGCGGCGCAGCAGGTCCCCGACCGACGGTTCGTCGTCGACGACGTAGACGGTGGGTGTCAGGGAAGGGCGATCGACGTTCGAGTCTTTTTGCGTCATGACGATCCTCGGCTCGGCGCGGGACTCTAACCGCCGAGCCCGCAACGTCACTCGTCGCGCGAGCGCGAGCCGCGGCGTCAGCGACCGATCAAGATCCGAACGTAGTCGGAGACGACGAGGCCGAAGGGATTCGCGCCCGGCTGCAGTGCTGCCGCTTGCACGTGGATCCGCGCACTCGTCAACCGTGCAGCGGCGGGGATCGTCAGCGTCAGTCGGTGATCGCCGAGTGGTGACAGCGTCGCGCCGACGACGGCGGCGATCGCGACGTGCAGCGTGCAGCCGTCCATGCGGAGGACGCCGAGATCGAGTGGATACGTCGGGCCGCCGTGAAAGCCGATCAGGTACGTCGCCGCTGCCGCCGGTGCCCCGCCGCGAACGACGAGATCGACGTGGCCGCCGACGTTCGGCCGACCGCTGCCGGTCAAGCGCAGCGGCGCGCCGCAGCCCGTGCCGAACGCATCGACGAAGCCGGCGGTCGTGCAGATGCGGACGTGCGGGCCCTGATCGTCGACGAAGCCGCTCGACGGTGGCTGCGTGCCGAAGCCGTACGCATAGACGCGAGCGACGCCGCCGCTGCGGTGTCCGGGACCACCGGGCCCACTCGCGACGAGCCCGGCGCCGGCGATCGTGATCTCGACGACGACGTTGCCGCGTGCCGGATCGAACGAGTGGATGCCGGTCAGTCCGAGCGGTTGCCACTGCGCTGCGCGTTCGACGTAGCGATGGTCGCGCATGTCGAGCACGGTCGTCGGCGGCTGCGCGAAGTTGTTCGCGAAGTTCGAGTCGAGGACGAGGTTCGTCGTCTGGCCGATCCGCACGACGATCCGATCGAAGTGCCGCACGCCATTCCCGCACGGCGCGAACGCGAGTTCGGTGATGCCGATCGGCTGCGCGCCGAGACGCGCCGCCGGGATCAGGAACTGCGTTCGCTGGTCGCCGAGCGTCGGATGCCCGGCCGCGGCGCCGAGCGGGATCGAGTTGCACGCGCCGAGCGTCGGGTCGGAGGTCGGGTGGTCGACGCAGTCCTGCGCGGCGGCGGCGTTCGCGAGCAGCGCCAGCAGCGCGAGCAGCGCGAGCCGCGTGGCCGGCGTCGCGCTCGCGCGTTCACATCCGCGCCACATAGTCCTCGATCATGCGCTGGAAGTCGGCCGCCAGCGTCGGCCCCTCCAGTGTCGCGACGTGCTCGCCGTCGACGTAGACCGGCGAACGCGGCGCCTCGCCGGTGCCGGGCAGACTGATGCCGAGATGCGCGGCGCGGCTCTCGCCGGGGCCGTTGACGACGCATCCCATGACGGCGACGCGCAACGTCGCGGCGGCCGGCTTGGTCGTCTTCCACTCGGGCATCCGGCGCGTCAGGAAGTCCTCGATCTCCTTCGACAGGACCTGGAAGTAGCTGCTCGTCGTCCGGCCGCAGCCGGGACACGCGGTCACGGTCGGCAGGAACGGGCGAATGCCCATCGTCTGCAGGATCTGCTGCGCGACGCGGACCTCCTCGGTGCGCGGGCCACCGGGTGCTGGCGTCAGCGAGACGCGGATCGTGTCGCCGATGCCGCGCTGCAAGACGATCCCGAGTGCGGCCGCGCTCGCGACGACGCCCTTCGTGCCCATGCCGGCTTCGGTCAGACCGAGATGCAGCGCGTGGTCGGTGCGTTCGGCGAGGCGCGTGTAGACGTCGACGAGTTCCTGGACCTGACTGATCTTGACCGACAGCACGATCTGGTCGCGCGGCAGGCCGAGCTCCTCTGCGGCGGCCGCCGACTGCAGCGCGCTCTCGACCATCGCGTCGAGCAGCACGTCCTCGGCCGTGCGCGGCTGCGCGGCGCGCGCGTTCGCGTCCATTCGTGCGGACAGCAGTTCCTGGTCGAGCGAGCCGGCGTTGACGCCGATCCGGACCGGTTTCCCGTACTCCTTCGCGACCTCGATCATCGTCGCGAAGTTGCGGTCGTGGTTGGCGCCCTTGCCGACGTTGCCGGGGTTGATCCGGTACTTGTCGAGCGCGCGCGCGCAGTCGGGGAACTCGCGCAGCAGGACGTGGCCGTTGTAGTGAAAGTCGCCGATCAGCGGCACGTCGTGGCCGAGGTCGTCGAGGCGCTTGCGGATCTCGGCGACGCGCGCGGCGGCGGCCGCGTTGTTGACCGTGATCCGGACGAGTTCGGAGCCGGCGAGGAACAGCTCGGCGACCTGGCGCGTCGTCGACTCGGCGTCGGCCGTGTCGGTGTTCGTCATCGACTGGACGACGACCGGATGGTCGCCGCCGACGACGACGTTGCGGATGCGGACGGGGACGGTCTTTCTGCGTTGCGGAGGCAGCATGTCGGGGCGGGGAGTCTACGGGCTCGCGCGAACGTGGCGGAGGTGCATGCCGAAGTGCTCGCTACGCTGCGCCGCGTGCGAGGCATGTTCGCGGAAGGCCGGCTCGGCGTGCTGCTGTTCTGCTGGCTCGGGTGGGTCTTCGACTTCCACGACCTGATGCTGTTCCAGTTCGTCCAGCGCGACGTCGCGCGGGATCTCGGGCTCGAACTGGCGACCGACATCCCGTGGATCGACGGCTGGACGCTGCTCGCGACCGCCGTCGGCGGATTCTGGTTCGGGCGGATTGCCGATCGCGTCGGCCGGCGGCGGGCGCTGACCGGCAGCATCCTGATGTACTCGGGCGGGGCGTTCCTGACCGGGCTGGCGGACGGCTATGCGAGCCTGCTGGTCGCACGCGTCGTGACCGGGATCGGCGTCGGCGGCGAATGGGGCGTCGGTCACGCCGTCGTCGCCGAGACGTTCCCGCCGGCGATGCGCAATCGCGCCGCGGCGATCCTGCAGGCCGGGACGCCGGTCGCGATGGCGCTGGCGGCCGTCGTCGGCTGCTTCGTCGCGCCACAGGTCGGCTGGCGCGCGTGCTTCCTCGGTTCGGCGGCGCCGGCGCTGCTCGTGTTCTTCGCGCGGCGTGCGTTGCCGGGCGTGGATCGCGCGCCCGGTCGCGACGGCGCGCCGTGGCGCGAGCTGTGGTCGGAGGCGCATCGGCGCGCGGCCGTCACGATCTTCGCGCTGCTCGTGCTGCACATGACCGGGTTCTGGTGCACCTACGCGTGGCTGCCGCGAATGATGTTCGCCGACCTCGCGGCGACGCCGGCGTTCGTCGGGACGTTCTTCCTGTGCGTGAACGGCGTCCACGTCGTCGCCGACATCGCGTTCGGCCCACTCGCCGATCGCTTCGGACGAAGGCGCGTCTTCGCGGCGTCGTGCGTGTTGTTCGCCGCCGGGCTCCTCGTCGTCGCGCTGACCTGGCAGACCCTCGCGCAGGATCGCGTCGCGTTCGTCGCGGCGCTCGCGCTGGGCGGTCTCGGCGCCGGGACCTGGTCGTGCTTCGGCGTGCTGTTCGCCGAGAACTTCGCCGCGTCCGTGCGCGGGACGGCGGCGGCCGGCTTCTACAACCTCGCGCGCGGCGTGCAGGGCGCGACGCAACCATTGCTCGCGGCCGCGATCGCGACGACCGGCACGTTCACGACGGCGCTGCACGTCGGCGTCGTGACGGCGTTGATGTCGGCGGTCGTGATTCGGTGGGTGCCGCGGGTGGAGAGGGACCGGTGATGTCGGAAGTTGCGAGACGGCGCCGCGCAGTTGGGGGGTTGACGGCCTGCTGGACTGAGCTAGCGTTCGCGCCGTCTCGGAAGGCGCTTGCCTCAGCGCCCTAGAAAAGGTGAAGAACGCGATGGAGAAGTCCTCGTCTCGGCCTCTCGGCCTCTCGGCCTCTCGGCCTCTCGGCCTCTCGGCCTAGCCTCACGCTCCGCCGTCTGCTGACGGCGCTCTGCATCCTGTCCCTCCTCGCGGCCGGCGCGACGTGGCTCGTCGAACGATCGTCGAGTCTGTCGACCGTCGGCGCTGCGACCGAACGCGACGGCTGGAGTCCGGCTGGGTTCGTGCCCGCGCCACCCATCCCGGTGCCGAGCGGCAGTCGGACGCACTTCACGTTCCACATGTACGTCGACCCGCACTACGGCGACGACGCGCTCGCTGCGGCTCAGAACCCCTCGCCAAACGGGCCGTCGACGTTGCGGGGCGTGCCTCTGCAGGAACATCCCAACACGTTCGCTCGCGGCAATCTGTGCAGCGGGTATCTACAGCACGCGCCGTACTCGTTCTTGACGGTCACCGCCGCCCTCGCGTGGATCCGCGCCGAGTTCCCGAACCCCGGTCCCTACGGCGACCGCCGACTCCCGTGGACGAACCCCACGACCGACCTGACCATCGACTACATCGTCATCCACTGCTTGCCGGGCTTGTACGGCCCGAAGCCGATCGCCGACGAGGACGACTTCGACCCGGACTCCGGACTGCCGTGGAACGGCGAGACGTTCCCCCTGAACCTCCTGCCGCGAGTCTCGATCCAAGGGTCGTCCGCGCTCGACACGATCTTCGACGCGCGCGGGGACGAGACGTTCGCGCAGAACCTCGGCTAACAATCGATCTTCGAGATCGGTGACGGCATCATCCCGGACTCTCCGATCCACGACTGGAAGTACACCTTCGTCGATTCGGTCACAGTTCGTGGCGCGCGGATGTTCGGAGGCAGTTCCGGCAATCGGGACGGTGCGGCGATCCTGATCCACCTGGAGGATCCGGTCGGAGCGACGATCAGCAACTGCTTCGTAACCGGCAACACGGTCGGCATCGCGATCGTGTCGGACGACCCGGAGTTTCAAGAGATCCACAACCCGCGCATCGTCAACAACACGATTGCCTGGAACGAAGTCGGGCTCGTCAACAGCTCGAGCTATGCGCGGATCGAGGGCATCGCACTCGGCAACAACAATCCGGTCATCCTGAACAACGTGTTCGATGCGAGCACGCCTGGCGCAGGTTGGCCGACTTCCGCGCCAAGATGGTTGGTCCCGGTG